>QLUS01000044.1 GCA_018725535.1 Bacillota bacterium | reverse complement strand
CACGCTGTTATAGGCCACCGTAGTGCCATTCACGACTAGTCGTGTCAGTGACAGCTGAACGGCATTCTGCAGTTCGTCATAGAAGTATCCCCGGCCGGTCTTAACGGCAATCAGCCCGCCGCGCAGAAACAATTGCGCGTTATACACAAGCACATCGGCAGGCGCGAGCTGTAGTCCCCCAAAGAAAGCCTGCCCCTCTGACTCCGCATATTTCTCCCCAAGCAGTCGTTCCATTACGGTAAGCGGCAGGAACAAGCCGTTGTCGCTCTCTAGCGCGCCGACAACCACCACCTGCCCGTTGTTTTCCACGCGAGGCCGATTACTTACAATAAACGAACCACTAAATGGCTCCCGCAAGCTTAGGCGCAGCCACCCCTGCACCACAGCCCCGATTTGCGCCGCGACCCCCATCTAAATGCTGCGTCTTATCCCGCATGCGCCCATACACGTCATGAAAGACTTCTATGAAGGGATCGATAGTCATTAAGCCTAACCAGCGCGTGCCTAGCGGGTTAGCCGGTCCCGCCGCCATTACTTGACCGGTTATGGGGCTGCGCCACGCGGGGTGCCTGACCTTGGTAAATATCTCAAAGCGTCGTGTAGGCAGGGACACCGGCGTAGGCGTGTTAGGTCTGCTTATGGAGATAGGGTAAATAGCCACCAGCGCTTGACCCACAAAGTGCCGCAATCTAAACTCCGGCAGGTTTATAATTATGGAGTGCCTAGCGTCGTCCCGAGCCAAAGCCTGTGTCCCCAGCACACCACAACAGAGAATAAGGACAAGCATAAGTACATTACGCGCAAACTGCATTTTCCCGCTCCTTTCTTAAGCCACATTAGTATATGCAGAAGCGCGGGCCCTTAAGAAAAGTCATAGAATCGCAATAGAAAAGGCGTTGCTTTGGCCGGTTGATTGCTGTATAGTTGTCATACATGCGTAACTATTCAGAGCGACGATGCGCGATGCCGCCAGACTATCACTAGTCGCGCTGCCAACCTGCCTGACTTGCGATATTTTTTGCGCAAAATGCAGGAATCGCCATAGGTAGAATAGTATATGCAGGAAGAAGTATTGCTTCTTGGCACTCGACATCATTAAGGAGGGAAATGCATGGTAAGAAAAGCTCTAGTTGTTCTGGCGGTCGTGGCGCTCCTAGTCACTGGCTTCTACGGAATCGGGCCTTCGGCCACAGCGTCGCCTAGGATTGCCGTGACCATTAACGGCCACCCACTGGTAACTGACGTCGCTCCGGCCATAGTGAACGGACGCACCTTAGTGCCCTTCCGCGCCATCTTTGAAGCATTGGGAGCAAGGGTGGATTGGGACGAAGCCACCCACACCGTGCGCGGCACAAGGGGACAGACCACCGTCAGGCTGACGCTTGGGCAGCGGATGGCCTTTGTTAACGGCGCGCCTATGCCCATTGACGTAGCACCGCAAATTCTTAACGGTCGCACCATGGTGCCCGGCCGCTTTGTGGCCGAAACTTTGGAGGGCAAGGTGGAATGGATTCAGGCCACCAATACCGTGGCCATCACCACCCCGACAGAACCCGCGGTTGGCGGCGAAATCGTGTTTGGCTTAGGCGGCGACCCCACTACGCTTAACCCCATTCTCAGCACCGACGCAGGTTCAAGCACGGTTATTGACATGATTCACAATGGCTTAGTGCGCACTAACGAGCGCCTAGAGTTTATGGGTGACTTGGCGGAAGACTGGATAGTTAGCCCCGACAACTTGACGCTCACTTTCTTTATGCGCCGCGGTGTGCAGTGGCACGACGGCAGGCCATTTACGGCCCACGACGTTAAGTTCACCTATGACACCATTATGCATCCCGACTATACCGGCGTACTCAGGCGCGATTTCCGTGCCGTGCGGGAAATCACCGTACCGAACGCCCACACACTGGTGATTCGCCTCAGCCAAGTTGACGCCTCGTTCATCACCAAACTGACGGTTGGGATTATCCCCCGCCATATCTTTAGCGGCACGCCTGTAGCTCAACTACGCGAGCATGCCCGCAGCCGTTCCCCGATCGGCACCGGGCCATACTTCTTTAGACAATGGATCCCCGGGCAGTTTGTGGTGCTTGAGCGTAACCCGAACTATTTCTGGGCTGGTAACGAGCCATACATCGAGCGCATTCGTTACCGCATCATCCACGACACGCAAGCTATGCTCGTGGCACTTGAGGCCGGGCAGATCGACTGGATGGGCTCTATTCCTGTAGACGACATCGAGCGCGTGCGCACAACCCACGCCGCGCGACTGCAATTTAGGGAGCTACGGCAGCACGGGTATTGGTACATTGGCATGAAGCAAGACCACCCTATCTTCCGAGATGTGCGGGTCCGCCAGGCCATGAAGTACTCGCTTGACCGTCCCGGCATGGTGCAGACGCTGTTTAGGGGCTACGGCACTGTCATCAACGCCGACCAGCCGCCTACTTCGTGGGCACATAATCCGAATGTCTACAATTACCCACACAACAGGCAAAAGGCCATCGACCTACTGGTGCAGGCAGGATGGAACAGGGTGGGAGCGGACGGAATCCGCAGGAACGCGCAAGGCCAGCGCCTTGCGTTTACCCTCATCAGCGCTTCCGGCGACCAAACGCGCGTCGAGATGTTGGCCATTATTCGCAACCAGTGGCGAGCGGTAGGCATTGACATGACCATCGAGCTGTTTGAAGTCTCCGTATACTTCGGCAAGCTTGACGCGGGTGAATTTGAGATCTACCAGTGGGGATGGAACCTAGGTCTTGACCCCGACAACTTTATCTTCTTCCACTCTACCTCTGGTTTTAACGCTGAGGGCATCCTGATGGGCTTTAACGATGTCGGTTACAACAACCCGCAAGTCGACCGCCTCATTGAGCAAGCCCGCGCCACCTTTGATCAGGAGACGCGCCGTCAGCTCTACTGGCAAATTTCAGAGATTCTCAACCGCGAACTCCCCTACATCTTCCTCTACAACCGCAACGCAGTGGCAGCCCACCACAGGCGCATTCAAGGGATAGTATGGTCTCATATCGGCACGCTGTTCCCAGAGAAGTGGTTTATCGGTAGATAACTCAGTGAGCAATGGGCAGGGAGATTGCTCCCTGCCCGTCTTTTTGGATGTGCATTTAATAAGCATACGTGGAAAGGGTGTAAGCCTTTGGCCGGGTACATCGCGCGACGTTTCGTACAGCTGCTTGTTCTCCTCATCGGTATCAGCATTGTGTCTTTTAGTATTATGCATATTGCGCCGGGTAGCCCCATCGACCTCATGACGGACCGCACCACTACCGCTGAGGATAAAGCACGCATCGAGGCTCTCTATGGCTTTGACAAATCTATCCCCGAGCAGTATTTCCGCTGGGCGGGGCAAATTATCCGCGGCGAGTTCGGCAACTCTTTTGTCACGGGCGAGCCGGTTCTAGATATGATTATGGCTCGTCTGCCAGCTACGCTGCTGCTTAACTTTCTTACTTTGATTATTATCTACGTGTTGTCCATCCCTATCGGCATAATCTCTGCGGTTAGACAGTATTCGTGGTTTGACCATTTGGTGACGTTTTATGCTTTCCTCGGACAATCCATGCCCGAGTTCTGGTTGGCGCTGCTTCTCCTCTTCTATGTAGGTCTGCGCTTCCCCTTTATCCAGACCACAGGTATGGCGACGTGGGGTGTTTCGATTGCCGAACACGGGCTTTGGTATTTTTTGGTCGACCGCGTGCGATACCTCATCCTGCCGTTAGCAGTGATAAGCTTTACGAACCTAGCCAGCATCACACGCTACATGCGCGCCAGCATGCTGGAAGTTATCAGCCAAGACTATGTGCGCACAGCTAGAGCTAAGGGTTTGCCGCAAATCAAAGTCATTCTTAAGCACGCGCTGCGTAACGCCTTGTTACCCATTGTCACGCTGATTGGCTTTGAGCTGCCCATCCTGTTTAGCGGCTCAGTTATCATTGAGACCATCTTCTCGTGGCCTGGCGTCGGCCTCTTAAGCTGGAATGCGGTGATGCAGCGGGACTACCAAGTGATTATGGCTTTTAACCTGCTGGGAGCGTCGCTAATGGTTCTGGGCGCGTTTGTAGCGGACATGCTTTATCTGGTAGTCGACCCACGCATCAAGTACAACTAAGGTGGTGAGCGTGATGAAACCCAATGTTACACCCGGCGGTACACCTCATGTTGCCTTAATGCCCAAGGAAGAGACCTATGGGCGCATGGTCTGGCGTCGTTTTCGCCGCCATAAGCTGGCCGTGGTTAGTTTGTTTGTGTTGCTTTTACTTTATGGCATGGCTATCTTTGCGCCGATAGTCGCGCCCTATCATTACGACCACATGGACTTTACGAAGTCGTTGCATCCGCCATCGTTTACGAGTTGGTTTGGCACTGACCGCATCGGCGGCGATATCTTTAGCCGTGTAGTGTGGGGTAGCCGCATTAGTCTCGCGGTAGGTCTTGTGGCGGCAGGCATTGCTTTAGTTATCGGCACGATTATTGGTGCTCTTGCTGGCTACTTCGGCGGGATAATTGACGACATCCTGATGCGCTTTACGGAGGTGGTAGCCTCCTTCCCTACTATGTTTCTGCTCCTGACGGTCATTGCCGTCCTCCCGCGCAGCACCATGAACATTATGATTGTGATTGGCGCCACCGCTTGGCCGGGATTGGCGCGCATGGTGCGCGGGCAGTTTCTTTCCTTACGTGAAATGGACTACGTGGAAGCCGCGCGTGCGGTTGGAGCTACTGATACCAGCATTGTTTTTACGCATATTTTGTTAAATACTATGGCTCCAATTATTGTTAATGCCTCGCTGCGCATTGGGGGAGCCATTCTGGTCGAGTCGGGGCTAAGTTTCCTTGGACTTGGCGTCATTTCACCGCCAAGCTGGGGCACTATCCTAAACGGCGGCAGACCGCTCCTTAGAAGTGCGCCGTGGATTAGCACGATTCCGGGACTGTTTATCTTCGTGACCGTGTTGGCCTTTAACTATGTGGGCGACGGCTTGCGCGATGCACTTGACCCCCGTGCTACCCGATAGGAGGATGTTTATACTATGCGATTGCTGGAAGTTAACAACCTGAGAACGTCATTTCGAGATAAAGACGGAAACTATATCCCCGCCGTCGATGGCATCACCTTTCACGTCGATCAAGGCGAAACGTTAGGCATAGTAGGAGAGAGCGGCTGCGGCAAGAGCGTCGCCATGATGTCCGTAATGCGGCTCCTTGATATCCCCCCGGCGCGAGTAGAAGCAGAAAGTGTTAAGCTGCTCGGGCAAGACCTGCTATCCCAAAGTGAAAAGGCGATGCAAGGAATTCGCGGCAACCTTATGTCTATGATTTTCCAAGAACCTATGACCAGCCTTAACCCCGTGTTTACCATTGGCGACCAAATTGCCGAGACGCTTGAACTGCACCAGAAACTGCGTAAGCCTGCGGCACTTGCTAGGGCGATTGACCTGCTGCGCAAGGTGGGCATCCCGAGTGCCGAACGTCGCGCCCTAGATTATCCGCACCAGCTTTCAGGGGGTATGCGTCAAAGAGTGATGATTGCCATGGCGCTGGCCTGTACTCCAAGGCTCCTGATCGCGGATGAGCCTACGACAGCGCTTGATGTCACGATTCAAGCCCAAATCCTCGACCTGATTCGCGATTTGCGCCAGGAGCTCGGGATGAGCATCGTACTGGTCACCCATGACCTCGGCGTAGTTGCCGAAACCGCCGACCGCGTGGTCGTAATGTATGCGGGCAAGATTGTGGAAGAGGCGAGTGCCGTAGACCTGTTCGAGTGCCCTAAACACCCCTACACTGAGGGGCTACTCAACTCCATCCCGCGGCTCGACAAGCGAAGCGACCGCCTGCACGTCATCAAGGGCGTGGTGCCACACCCCATGCATATGCCGCTTGGGTGCCGCTTTAATCCGCGCTGTCCCTACGCGCAGGAGCGGTGCTACACCGAATCCCCCCTAGAGGTCGATATCGGCGATGGACACCGCGTCAGCTGCTGGTATCCCCTACCCGACAAAACCTTTGGAGAGGTGTCCGCATGAGCGAGGTATTGCTCGAAGTCAATCATCTTGTCAAGTACTTTCCGATACGCGCAGGCTTCTTGCGCCGGGTTATCAATCACGTGCGCGCGGTCGACGGCGTCAGTTTCTCCGTGCAGAGGGGCGAAACACTAGGCTTAGTAGGCGAGAGCGGTTGTGGTAAAACCACCACTGCGCGCACCATTCTGCGCCTGCAGGAACCCACTTCCGGCCAAGTAAAGTTTGAGGGTCAAGACCTCCGGAAGCTCCGCAAAAAGGAACTACGCCTTAAGCGGCGTGACATGCAGATTATCTTCCAAGACCCGTATTCGTCTCTGAACCCCCGTCTCACCGTGGGACAAATCATTGGCGAGCCGCTGCGCATCCACAAAATGGTGGGGGGCGCTGAACTGGAGGGCCGCGTCAAACAGCTGCTAGAAAAAGTAGGCCTAGCCTCGTACCATTATCGCCGCTACCCACATGAGTTTAGCGGTGGGCAACGGCAGCGCATTGGCATAGCACGTGCTCTGGCCTTAAACCCAAAGCTAATTGTGTGTGACGAGCCGGTGTCGGCGCTAGATGTCTCGATTCAGTCGCAGATCCTCAATCTCTTGGAAGACCTACAGAAGGAATACAACCTGACGTATCTCTTTATCGCGCATAATCTAAGCGTGGTTAAGCACATCTCCGATCGGGTAGGCGTTATGTATCTAGGAAAGCTCGTGGAGATGACCACGTCCAACACGCTCTACGCCGAACCCCTCCATCCGTATACGCAGGTCTTGCTCTCGGCCATCCCGCAACCTGATGCTAGACGCCAGCGCTCGCGGATTGCAGTGCAAGGCGATGTCCCAAGCCCCATTAACCCGCCCGCAGGGTGTCGTTTCCATACGCGCTGTCCCTACGTCGTCGATCGCTGCAGGAGTGAAATACCGGAGTGGTTAGAAGTGCGGCCAGAGCACTATGTGGCCTGCCATCTAGCCAAGTAAGAAGGACAGGCCTAGCGCCTGTCCTCTCTGTCCATATTGACCCAAGCATCCAGCTTGTAGTCGCTGGGATCGCGCACCTCACCTAAGTGGTCTTCATACTTGTCTACAAACAAATGCCCCCGCTCATCTAGGGAGCAGTAGAAGACCTCGCTGATGAACTCAACGCCGTAGGCTTTAAGCATAGCGCGCAGCCACACTTCGTCCTTGTTTAAGTCCTTGAGGTTCTTCCGCACAATCTCCCCGTCCACAACCAGCTCAGTCTCTATACCGGTGTACTCCCCTCTGAGCCCCATTTCTTGGCGGGAGGGAGGTTCCTTGAGCGGGCTTTTCATCACGCTCAGTTCCCCAGTAGTCTCAAGTATAGCGTATTCCACGTCACTAAAGCTAAAGGCATTCTTGGCGCGCAGCTGCGCACGCAAATCGTCTACTGTGTACCTTACTTTGCCAAGGTTCCCTTCAAGAATCTTGCCCCTGTGCACTGGAATCGTCGGCTCGCCGTCTAGGAGCTTGCGCACCTTGCGGCTGTACAGGGCAAGACTAGCTGAGAGAATCGTGAGACCCGTCCAAAAAACAAGTGCCACCCATGCCTCCCAGCCTACCGTCAGATCACTCGCGGCGATGCCCGCAATGGAACCAAGGGTGATACCAGAAATAAAGTCAAAGAAGGTCATCTGGCTTAACTGCTGAAACATCTGCTTGGCTTGCTGGTCTTGTGTCTGCAAGGAAAAGCTCTTGAGATTTGCTGCCGCGCTCTCGATGTTTGCTAGGCACTGTGCCACTTGCCCTGCGATTGTCACAAACCCACCTCCTAAATTTCCGGTCTCACGGGACCGAGTGTAGTTTATGCGCAGAGGCGCTCGCCAAATCGTGGAATATATTGGCTATTCGGGACAGAGACAATCGCCATGGTATAATTGAACAAAATTACGGTAAAGGTGGGTGAAGTATGAAAGGTAAAGACGCTCTTTTGGACGCACACGGCTTTCTGCCTGCGGATAAGACCCTAATTGAGGCCAAGTTGGCGTTTGAGCTCTACAACCTCGAATACCTCGCCTTGGTGAATGCCTTGGGCAAGCCCGTAGGCGTACTAAGTCGAAGGCGCATGGCGGAGTGCGTGCAGAATGGGATCTTGCTGACGACACCAGCCGCAGAGCTGGCCAACCGTGCAGTGCCCTCGGTTAGGAGAGAGGAGGAAGCTCTCCAAGTACTCGACGCAGATACGCCTGCAGTCTTCCTCGTGGATGCAGCCAGCAAAGCACTGCGCCTCTTAACCAGACAGACGCTGCTTAGGTCGTATTTTGACAGGCTCGAGGTGGCCGACGCCAACTTACGAGCCATCATTGAAGCGATGGATGCTGCCCTTATCGCGGTGGATGCAGCAGGAAAGATTGTCTATGCCAACAGCACGGCGGAGAACATTATTGCGGAATGTGGCGGCAGAGAGGCGCTTGGTGCGAACCTTGGTGATTCCCTCCAGAGCGCACAACGCGAAAAAGCAACCTTTTTCACCACGCTTGCCGGACGCCGCTATCGCGTGCGAGCAGTCCCCCTCAGGGGCCGGGAGTCTGCACTAGGCGCAATGCTAGTGCTAGAGGACATCTCCGAGCAAGATGTTCTAAAGCACGAGCTAGAGCACGAAAAACGCTACAGCGATATCCTCAAAACGATCCTAGAGATTGCCTACGACGGCATTGTGGTCGTGGACAAACACGGGACCATCACCATGATGAGTCAAGCGTACCTTCACTTCTTGGGCCTCAAAGAGGAAGACGCGATTGGACATCACGTCACAGCGGTTATAGAGAACACGCGCATGCACATCGTGTTGAAAACAGGGGTTCCGGAAATCGCCGACCTGCAATTAATCCGCGGCGATTATATGATTGCTACACGTATTCCCATGATGAGTAACGGCGAGGTCGTTGGTGCAGTAGGCAAAGTGCTGTTCCGTAAGATGAGCGACCTTGAAGCTCTGCACGACAAGCTAAGCAAAATGGAGGAGCAGCTAGATCTCTACAAAGGACAGATAAACACTGCTAACCGCTCGCGCTTTTCGTTTGCGGATATTATCAGCAACAGCCCCGCCATCTCGGAGGTTAAGCGGCATGCTGCCAAGGCCGCCCTGTCTGATGCCACAGTATTGGTACTTGGCGGAAGCGGCGTAGGCAAGGAAGTCTTTGCGCAGGCCATCCATGCGCACAGCAAACGGGCGGCACACCCCTTTGTGCGGGTCAACTGCGCCGCCATTCCGAATGACCTCTTGGAAATGGAGTTTTTCGGCGATGAGGAGGGTTCTTTCCTAGGCGCGCGTCCCGGCGGCAAAGCGGGCAAGTTCGAGATTGCGGACGGCGGCACACTCTTTCTCGACGAAATCGCTGACATGCCCCTTAGTATGCAAGCCAAGATCTTACGCATGCTTCAGGAGCGCGAGGTGGATAAAATCGGTGCTGAAACACCAAAGCGGGTTGATGTAAGGATTATAGTTTCCTCTAATCAAGACCTCGAGGAGCGCGTGCGCCTTGGATTTCTGCGCCGGGACCTGTATTACCGCATCTCCGCGTGGAGCCTGATGATCCCGCCCTTGCGCGATAGGAAGGAAGATTTGACGGACCTTGTCGAACATATTTTGGACAAGTACATCCAGAAGTACGGCAAGTATCTCGAGGGCATCAGCGAGAAAGCGATGGGTCTACTGCACCGCTATTCTTGGCCCGGCAATGTGCGCGAACTAGAGAACGAACTAGAGCGAGCCATCGGGCAGCTCGACAAGGAATGGGTGATACAGCCAAAGCATTGTCGGAGAAAATTACCGAAGGGCGACATATAGAGCGCATCCAGACACTGGAGGAAACCGTGCTGGCAGCAGAACGACAGGCCATCCAAGACAGCCTAAGGCTCTCTGCAAATAACAAAGCTGCCGCAGCTAAGTTGCTAGGAATTAGCCGTACTTCCCTTTATGAAAAAATGCAGAAGCACAATTTGCTGGAGCGTAAAGAAGAGGGAAATTAAGGTCTGTACATAAACCCGGACACCTTTTAGTCCACTTTCGGGCAGGAGAACACACAGGGAACACTAATTTGGTGTGCCCTGTTGCTTTTACGAACAGTCCCACGGCAACTTCTTACGCTATATTACAGTAAAATTCGCATAATTTCCTGCTTGTCGAACTTTGTCCTGCATCATAGACTCATGTTGAAGGAAAGCATGCGGGAGGGCGATTTATGCGGTCTAAAGTTATGTCTGCGGCGCAAGCGGTGGCACACATCAAGGACAATGCCACCATTGCCTGCGGCGGGTTCGTGGGTAACTGTCACCCCGAGGAATTAACGTCTGCAATCGAAAAGCGCTTCTTGGCCGAGGGACACCCCACCGACATCACGCTCGTGTACGCTGCGGGGCAAGGCGACGGCAAAGAGAAGGGCATGAACCATTTAGCCCACGAGGGATTAGTGGCTAAGGTTATAGGTGGGCATTGGGGTTTAGCGCCCAAACTTGGTCGCATGGCAGTAGCCAATAAGATTAAAGCTTACAACTTACCTCAAGGAGTTATCTGTCATCTTTTCCGCGATATAGCTGCAGGCAAGCCTGGTACCCTCACACACGTGGGGTTAAAAACATTTGTTGACCCACGTCGTCAAGGGGGGAAGCTGAATTCCTTCACTACTGAAGACGTCGTTGAACTCATGCATGTGCACGGCAAGGAATACTTGTTCTATAAGACTTTCCCCCTTGATGTCGCGCTCATTCGCGGAACTTTCGCCGATGAGGACGGCAACACGACCATGCATAAAGAAGCCGTGACGCTCGAAGCCCTCTCTATCGCCCAAGCGGTGCGCAATTCCGGCGGATTCGTGATTGTGCAGGTAGAACGCGTAGTGGCCAAGGGGACGCTAGACCCGCGCCTCGTGAAGATCCCAGGCATTCTCGTCGACGCGGTGGTCGTGGCTGCACCGGAGAACCATATGCAGACTTTCGCCGAGCAGTTTAACCCCGCTTACTGCGGTGACGCGAAGGTGCCCGTACAGTCACTGCGGAAGCTCCCGCTAGACGAACGGAAAGTGATAGCGCGCCGCGCCGCCATGGAGCTGGTTCCGCGGGCGATCACCAACTTAGGCATTGGTATGCCGGAAGGTGTTGCGCTGGTGGCCAATGAAGAAGGCGTTGGCGGTCACCTGCGTTTAACAATTGAATCCGGGCCAATTGGCGGCGTGCCAGCTGGCGGCCTGAGCTTTGGCTGCTCCACTAACCCCGACGCTATCATTGACCAAGCCTATCAGTTTGACTTCTATGACGGCGGCGGTTTGGATGTAGCTTTCCTCGGTCTAGCCCAATGCGATGTCGCAGGCAATGTAAACGTGAGTAAGTTCGGCGTGCGCGTTGCCGGTGCTGGCGGTTTCGTCAACATCACGCAAAACGCTAAGAAGGTCGTGTTCTGTGGAACATTTACGGCAGGCGATCTGCAAGTCAAAGTCGAGGATGCACAAATCAAGATCGTTCAAGAAGGTCCGCACATCAAATTTATTGAAGAAGCTGAGCATGTAACCTTCAGTGGTGACTACGCCCGCGAAAACAAGCGCAAGGTTGTTTACGTGACGGAGCGAGCAGTTTTCAAACTTGAAGAGCAAGGCTTGGTCTTGGCGGAAATCGCCCCCGGCATTGACTTGCAGAAGGACATTTTAGACCTGATGGCCTTTAAGCCGATTATCAGCCCAGAGCTCAAACTAATGGATCGTAGGATATTCCTAGAACCACCCATGGGGCTTAACCTAGTCTAACTTTTCGGAAGCAGACCTTAGGCGGGGCCTGCGCCCCGCTTAGGGATGCGATATACAAGAGGAGGGGAAATAGTGTTAGGATTAATTCTCGGTCTGGCGCTCCTGATGTTCCTAGCGTACAGGGGCATGTCCATCATCTGGATCGCCCCGCTGTGCGCGCTCGTCGTGGCTCTCTTTG
>QLUS01000043.1 GCA_018725535.1 Bacillota bacterium | reverse complement strand
CTTAAATCGTATGGGTAACCGCTAGTAGTGTGTGCCAACGGCAGGTGGTTATGCGTGTGATAGCACAAAATCACAAAACTTTGCGCAAAAAGAAGGATAACTTGTGTCGGGGTAGAACTTAGGCAATAAATGGACAGCGTGGAGAAAGGCGGTGAGATCATGAATATTACCGATGTGCGCATCCGCAAGGTCAGCAACGAAGGACGAATGAAGGCCATAGTCTCGATAACAATCGAAAACGCCTTCGTCATCCATGATGTGCGCGTTGTCGATGGCAACAATGGGCTGTTTGTGGCGATGCCAAGCCGGAAGACCCCAACCGGGGAGTTCCGCGACATAGCACATCCCATCAACTCCTCGACGCGGGAGAGAATCCAGAGCGAAGTGCTGGAGGCCTACCGCCGCGAAATCGAGCGTGTTTCCTAGTCGCAAAGCGAGAGTCAAAGTTCGGTAAACTGAAGTTTAGCGCAGCCTGCACTTAGGTTGCGCCTTGTCTTTTGTTGTGAGCGCAGTATAATGGAGGCGATAGTTACCTTGATGCTTAGGAGGGACACTATGGATTTTGGCATTGCCGCCGTTATTTTGGCCGCCGGCGAGGGGAAGCGCATGCGGAGTCAACTTGTTAAGACGGCGCACTTGGTCGCGGGGGTGCCCATTGTGCGCCATGTAGTCAGAGCGGCAGCAGCCGCAGGCGCGCACACGACCGTCGTGGTTGTTGGCAAAGATGCAGCTGCGGTGCGTGAGGCAGCCGGGCCCGAGTGCCGGTTTGCCGTGCAAGCCGAACGGCTAGGCACGGGCCATGCCTGTCAGCAGGCCGAGCAGGCGCTCGGGGACTTCGTCGGAACTGTCTTGGTGCTGTGTGGCGATGCCCCGCTGATTACCCCTGCTACCCTAACTCGCCTGCTTGACGCGCACCACAACCTAGGTGCCTTGGCTACCATCTTGACGGCCCGCCCTAAGGACATTAGGGGGCTAGGGCGCATCAAGCGAGATGACCAAGGCAATTTTCTTGGCATTATTGAAGAGCGGGACGCCGCAGAGCATGAATTAGCGATTGGGGAAGTAAACGCGGGCTTTTACTGTTTTTCCGCGCGTCATCTCTGGACGGCGCTGGCCAAATTAAACAATTCCAACGCACAAGGGGAGTACTTGCTTACCGATGTTTTTACCGAGCTCCTAGAGCAAGGGCCCATCGGCACGCTAGAGACGCCGTATTGGGAGGAGACTATCGGTATAAACGACCGGGTGTGGTTGGCAAAGGCAGAGCGAGCCTGGCAAGAGCGCAAACAGCTTGACTTAATGCGGCGTGGGGTTACGATTGTTGCGCCTGAAACTACATACATAGAGGCCGACGTCGAGATTTTGGAGGACACGGTGGTGTGGCCCCACACCCTGCTGCGAGGGAGCACACGTATCGGCCGCAACTGCGAAATTGGCCCTAGCAGCGTGATTGATGACAGCACCATCCATGACGACGCGGCGGTGATACACTCGGTGGTGACGGAGTCGTGTGTAGGGCGCGGCGCAAGGGTAGGTCCCTTTGCTCACCTGCGCCCGCAATCGGAGCTCGGTGAACAAGTGCGCATCGGAAACTTCGTCGAGATAAAGAAATCTACAATTGGCGCAGGCGCCAAGGTGTCACACCTTGCTTACGTAGGGGACGCCTGTGTTGGTAAGCGAGCCAATTTGGGTGCGGGCACGATTGTAGTTAACTACGATGGGCAGAACAAACACGAGACGATAATAGGCGACGGCGCCTTTGTGGGCTGTAACGCCAACTTAGTGGCTCCGGTTAAGATTGGGGAGGACGCTTTTGTCGCGGCAGGGTCAACGATTACGCGCGATGTGCCCCCGGGCGCTTTGGCTGTGAGCCGCGCACGGCAGGAGAACAAAGAGGGATGGGCAAGGCGGCGCAAGTCAAGACACATACCCGAGTCCTAGACCGGAGTTTCCTCGGACGATAGCTTGTGCTAGAATACAGGCCGACAGCGTAGTAAGGAGTGTGCGTGATGATCGCTTATCCTGATCGGCGACTTAAGATCTTCACCGGTAATGCGAACCCGGCTTTGGCCAAGCAGATAGCTGAACACCTAGGGATACCGTTAGGGCAGGGGCAAGTGATGCGGTTCAGCGACGGCGAGGTGCATGTGCGCATTGAAGAGAGCGTGCGTGGCGCAGACGTATTCGTCGTGCAGCCGACATCTGCACCCGTCAACGAGCATTTGATGGAACTCCTGATCACCATCGACGCTTTGCGCCGTGCTTCCGCGCGCCGGATTACAGCGGTTATTCCGTATTACGGGTACGCGCGACAAGACAGAAAGACGCGGGCTAGGGACCCCATCACTGCTAAGCTTACAGCTAACCTATTGACTACAGCGGGAGTAGACCGCGTGTTGGCCATGGATTTACATGCGGGGCAAATCCAAGGGTTTTTTGACATCCCAGTAGATCATCTGCCCGGAGTGCCCATCTTAGCGGAGTACTTCAAGGGGAAAGGCCTGCAGGATATGCTAGTGGTGTCCCCGGACCTTGGCGGCGTGACCCGCGCGCGTGACCTTGCCAATCGCCTAGGCGTAGACATCGCCATCATCGACAAGCGGCGTCCCGAGCCAAATGTAGCTGAAATCATGCATATCATTGGGCGCATCAGGGGTAAGCGCGTGATTATGATCGACGACATCATTGATACCGCTGGCACCATTACCCAAGGGGCAGAGGCGCTGCTGGCGCAAGGCGCGAGCGAAGTATACGCCTGCTGTACCCATGCCGTATTGTCTGGTTCCGCGGTTACTAGGCTCAGTGCGTCGCCGGTTACAGAAGTGGTGGTCACTGACACTATTCCCCTGCCTGCGGACAAGTACATTGCGAAAATCACCGTGCTCCCCGTGGCTCCACTCCTGGGGGATGCCATACTGCGTATCTACGAAGACCTATCGGTTAGCAAGCTCTTTGACTAATTCTAGGCAGCGGGAGGCGCAGGCGTGAAACTAATTGTGGGTCTAGGTAACCCCGGTGCGGAGTATGCCGGCACCCGTCACAACGCCGGGTTTGCCGTGGTTGGGGAACTCGCTGCCAAGCACGGCGTGCGTGTGTCAGGGAGGTCGTACCAGTCGCTTATCGGGCGCGGTAAGATTGGCGGCGCTAGCGTCTACTTGCAGCAGCCGCTTACCTACATGAATCGGTGTGGCCAAGCAGTTAAGTCAGCAGTTGTTGCTTTAGGTATTGACCTTAGCGACTTACTAGTCATCAGCGATGATCTCGACTTGCCGCTTGGGAGTCTGCGTATCCGTGCGCAGGGCGGGGCTGGCGGGCAAAAAGGGCTGCAAAGCATCTCCGATTGTCTTGGCACGACGAAGTTCGCGCGACTCCGACTCGGCATAGGGCGCCCCTCTTTGGGCGTGTCAACGGAGGACTATGTGCTCGGCCGCTTTGGCGGGGACGAAAAGACAGTGTTTGCCAGCACAGTCGAGCGTGCTTTAGAAGTGGTGGAAACTTTCGTGTTGTTGGGTGTGGAAACCGCGGCCAACAGACACAATAACCGTGCTGAATAATACTTTTATCGCCCACTAAGCCCTAGCCGAGGAGCTAGGGCTTATAGAGCTTTGCGGACGACGCGCCAGACTAATTCGGAGGTGTATCAGTGCAGAGAATCATTAAGGAGTACATGGAGAGCGACAGCTGGTATGACATTGCTCGCGCCGCGAAGGAAGGGCATCGCCATCTGTACATCAGCGGTGCCACACAGCTTGGCAAGGCACTGCTCATGGGGGCAGCACTAACGCAGTGGAAAGCGCCGCTCCTCATCGTGGCACCCTTGGCCTCGCACGCGGAACGCCTGCGCGCCGACTTGGAGCGTCTCCTTCCTCAGATTGATGTTGCCGTTTTCCCGGCCGAAGCTTCCTTGCTTTACGGCGTCACAGCGCAAAGCCCAGAACTCCTAGGGCAGCGCCTTGCCCTCTTGGCGCGACTCAGTGGCGGAGGTTGCCCGGCGGTGGTTATCACTACGTGGGATGCCCTGCTCATACGTTTGGTGCCGCCGGATCTCTTTCGCGCTCATTGCCTAAACGTCAGTGTGGGGCAAGCTTTGCGTAGGGACGAGCTTCTGCTGCGCCTAGTCAGCAGCGGGTATGAACGGGTAGAACTAGTGGAAGCCATGGGCCAGTTTGCTGCGCGCGGCGGGATTGTCGATGTCTTCCCGCTAAGCGGCCAAGAGCCTATGCGTCTAGAGTTTTTTGGGGACAGCGTCGACTCAATTAGAGTCTACGATTTAACCACACAACGCTCGCAAAGCAGCAAGTCATCCGTTACGCTGCCGCCTGCCGTAGAGGTATTCTGGCCTGAGAGCCAGACTAAAGTAGGCTTAGAGCAGATACAGACGTCGCTCAAAGCTACCCTAGCCCGCCTAGACTCCGAACGGGGGCGGCAGTTAAAGAAGCATATCGAGTACGATTATGAGCGGTTGCAGAGCGGTGTCGCCTTCCCCGGAAAACCTAGGTACTGGCCGTTCTTTCTTCACAATGCGGCTACTTTACTCGACTATCTGCCACTCGACACTATGGTGGTGCTAGATGAACCCACGCGGCTCCTAGAGAAGGCGGAAGGCGCGGCGCGTGACCTTAAAGAGCAGTACGCGGCTATGTTAATGGGTGGAAAGATTTTGCCCGCACAGCACAAGGCCTTTCTACAAGATTCCGAGCTTATCTACGCACTGGAGAGGTTTCCTACGGTGCTGTTGGCTACCTTACCCAAGCGACCCGCTCGTTTTCGCATTACGGCGCAGCTCACGGTGCTGCAGAAAACTACGCCAAGCTACTACGGCCAGCTCGACCTCCTGCGGAAAGATATACGTAGACTCGCCCAGTCCGGCTATCGCTTGCTGCTAACGGCAAGCTCGTCGGAGCGGCAAGCGGAGCTAGTGCGACATCTGCGGGAGTCAAACATCGAGGCCGTGCAGTGGACGGAGGACTCTATTCCGCCACGCGGGATGTTAGCTGTTATCAGCGCCGAGCTGGAAGAAGGGCTTGAACTCCCCGACAGCAAACTTATCATCCTGTCCGAGGGAGATATATCAGGCAAAGCGCGTGCCCGCAGGCGGCGTCAACCGAAGGCGGCGGCAGAAGGAGCGCGTCTCCTGTCGCATCGCGACCTTACCCCGGGGGACTACGTTGTTCACGTGCACCACGGCATCGGCAAGTACTTAGGAATGCGCAGTCTGCAGGTTGGCGGGGTAGAGCGAGACTACATTGAGGTAAACTACAGCGGGGAAGACAAGCTCTATGTCCCCACGGACCAGATGCATTTGATACAGAAATACGTCGGGGCTGAGGGCAGGGAGCCGAAAATACACTCCCTTGGTAGTGGTGAGTGGGCCAAAACTAAAGTCCGAGTCAAAGAATCAGTGCAGAAGATGGCCAGAGAACTAGTAGCCCTCTATGCTGAGCGCGCGTCCGTACCGGGGTTCGCTTTTGGCCCCGACAAACCTTGGCAAAAGGAAATGGAGGATAACTTTCCCTACGTGGAAACGCCTGACCAACTGCGCAGTATCGAAGAAGTCAAGCGAGATATGCAGTCGCCTAAGGTTATGGAGCGGCTACTCTGTGGGGACGTTGGATACGGCAAGACGGAAGTGGCTGTACGCGCAGCCTTCAAGGCCATTCTTGAAGGCAAACAGGTGGCCGTGTTGGTGCCGACGACCATACTTGCGGAGCAGCACTTCCACACTTTTCGCGAGCGATTCGCAGGCTTTCCTATTGAGGTGGCGGTACTTAGTCGCTTTAAGGGGACAATGGACAACAAGCAGACAGCCAAGCGCATTGCGGCGGGGGCGGTAGATTTGGCTATCGGCACACACCGTTTGCTTGGCGCGGATGTGCACTTCAAAGATCTGGGCCTTTTGGTTATCGATGAGGAGCAGCGCTTTGGCGTGCAACACAAAGAGAAAGTGAAGATGCTAAAGAATAACGTAGACGTCCTCACCCTCTCCGCCACACCAATTCCCCGCACGTTGCATATGGCAATGGTGGGGCTTAGAGATGTCAGCGTGATTGAGACCCCACCGGAGGATCGTTACCCGGTGCAGACTTACGTGTGCGAGTACCACGACGGCGCGATTAAACACGCGATTGAAAGGGAACTTGAGCGGGGCGGACAAGTGTATTACGTTCACAATAGAGTGCGTACAATTAAGAGTGCAGCGGCGTATGTGCAGAGCCTTGTGCCGAGTGCCCGCATCGCCATTGGCCACGGTCAAATGGGGGAAGAGAAGCTTGCGCGCGTTTTCCTTGACTTTCTCGAAGGCGAATATGACATCTTACTTAGTACTACCATCATTGAGTCAGGGCTAGACATTCCCAATGTGAACACCATCATTGTCGAAGAAGCCGATAAGTTTGGCCTAGCTCAGCTCTATCAGTTGCGCGGCCGCGTGGGGCGGGCTACGCGCGTTGGCTACAGCTACCTAACCTATCATCCAGAGAAGAACTTAACCGAAGTGGCGGAGAAACGCCTAAGCGCTTTGCGGGAGTTTACGCAGTTAGGTGCGGGGTTTAAGATTGCGCTGCGCGACCTAGAAATTCGTGGTGCGGGCAATCTCCTAGGGCCGGAGCAACATGGCTTTATGGCGTCCGTAGGCTTTGACTTGTACTGCCAGATGCTAGAGGAAGAGATTCAGAACCTGCGCGGCATAGAACCTGTCAAGCCTGTGGAGGTGGAAATTAAGCTACCCCTAGACGCGTTCTTCCCGGGGCGGTATATTCGCGACTCGCGGCAGAAAGTCGAGATGTACAAACGTGTGGCCGCCGCAAGCAGCGAAGCCGAACTAGACGATGTTGTAGATGAGCTGATTGACCGTTACGGCGAGACCACCGAGCCCGTAAATAACCTGCTCAACGTCGCCCGCCTGAAAGTTGTCGCCGGGAAACTAGCTGTCACGAGCATTGTGGGCACCGATCAAGCGATTACGCTTAAGTTGTCTCCCGATGCCCGCATCGACGCGAGCGCCATGCTGCGTAGCTTTGCAGAGTACAAGGAGATAGCGGTGGAAAACCACAAAGGCCATGCGCTCATCTGGCGCGGGCACGGCGAGCTGGCGGTACAAGTGCCGCGGTTAATTAAGGCGCTGCGGCTATTAGAGTGATGCGGAAATCCTAAGAAGGGACGGAGGGGGAACATGAGTTCGAAACACTCATTGGGTATCGTCAGAGTAAGGAAATGGATGATCGCAACTGTCGGCCTCGGCTTGCTCGGGGTCTTGGTGGTGGTTGGCATCAGCCGCTTCTATGTCGCCTACGCCGACGGCTTTATCTCGCGCTGGGAGCTAAATGAGAGACAGAGCCATGTGCAATTCGCCTACGACCTGCATACGCGGGGTGCGCCTGCTGCGGATAAGGACTATGCCCAGAGCAGAGCGCGGAGTATTCTCGAACAGCTAATCGTGGAGAGGTTTCTCATGCGCGAAGCTGTCGCCCGCGGCGTGGCGGTAACGCAAGAAGAGCGCACGGCCCACGTGAATGCCGTACGGGAGTGGGTAGTGCAGCAGTATTTTACCGATGACGCGAAAGCGTTTAAAGAAGCGCTTGCCGCTTTGGGTCTTGCTGTCGCCGACTTTGACGAGTACGTCGCAGATTCGCTCCTTATCTATCGCTTGCGCAGCCAGCTCTCCGAAGGCATCACTGTCAGCGAAGCTGACGCGCGGGCCTACTTTGAGGCCAACCGGCAAGCCTTCAACTTGCCGGAAATGATTCGCTTACGGCATATTCTTGTGGCGGAGAAAGCAGAGGCCGAGGAGCTCTTACGAAGCATTCGGGCGGGGGACGGCTTTGCAGCACTCGCGCGCAAGTTCTCGCGCGATATAGTGTCTGCCGAACTTGGCGGCGACCTCAATTGGCGCCGCAGGGGTGAGTTTCCGGAAGCCTTTGAGGCAGCGGCATGGGCTTTGGAGAAGGTGAACGATATCAGCGGGGTTGTTAAGACGGGGCAAGGGTATCACATCATAAGACTTGAAGGAAAACAGCCGCTGCGGGAGCGCACCTTTGCCGAAGTGCAGGAGCTTGTCCGCGAGCGCCTCAGGGAAGAGCGAGAAGCAGATTTGTGGGACACCTACCTCGCGGAACTTAAGCGTCGCTACCGCATCTTCATTTTCATCCCCTAAGAGGTTCATCCGATAAGAGGCTCGCATAAAAGCCACTAGTGTGCCAAATAATAGGCATGGGCTGTGCAGTCAGTAAGGGAGGTTATGCTTTGAAGGCCACTGGTATCGTGCGACGCATTGATGACCTCGGTCGCGTTGTTATACCTAAGGAGATTCGGCGTACTCTGCGCATCAGAGAAGGCGATCCTTTGGAGATATACGTGGACCGCGATGGGGAGATTTCTCAAAAAGTATTCTCCCATCGGAGAACTAGGAGAATTTGCTAAGGAGTACGCAGACTCGCTCTATGAATCCACGGGACACATCGCTATTATTACCGACCGCGACACAGTTATTGCGGTGTCTGGCGCGCCCAAGAAGGAGTTCCTGAACCAGCCCGTGGGCAACTTAGCCGAACAGTCCATGGAAGACAGACGTGGCATTGTGTTAAACGCGGAGCCAGGAAGCACTTGTGCTAGTTGCGCTATCGCTCACCCCGACGGAGAATGTCGATTAACCGCGCAGGTGATTGCCCCGATTATTGCAGATGGACACCCCTGACAGTAGTGCTTTGTTCGAAGGAACCTAGCCGGATTCCTCGCCAAACAAATGCAGGACTAAGAGGCTCTCAGCTAGGGGGTACTGCAAGTACTACGCAGTGCTCCCTCTTTTGTTTGGCTGCGTATGCTATACTTGTTTCGCAGGTGCGCGCGCAGGCGGCTGTCAGTTGGCTAGTGAAGAAGGTGCAGTGTGATTAATGTGGTAGGTCTAGGACCGGGTGATCCCGGTCTTATAGGTCGCGGAGCTTGGGAGCTACTAACTAACCCAAATGTTACGGTTGTCTTGCGCACGGGTCGACATCCGGCTGTGGCGGCACTACGCGAGGCAGGGGTGAACTTTTCGACCTTTGATGATCTGTACGCGACCGAGAGTGAGTTCTCTGCGGTTTATCAGCGGATAGCGGACGCCGTGTTAGCCTTGCCCGGCGAAGTGGTGTACGCCGTACCGGGGAGCCCGTTTGTGGCGGAGGCCACCGTGCCGCTCTTAAGGCGGGGAGCAAAGAAACGGGGCAGAGCTATACGCATCCTCCCCGCAGTAAGTAGCTTAGAGGCAGTATGCGGCGAGCTGGAGCTTGACCCCACGCACGGCATGGTTGTCCAAGATGCCCTTGTGGAAAGTCTCCCTGTCAATCCTCAGTGGGGGCTCTTGCTTACGCAAGTTTCAAACAGGCTGACAGCGAGTGACCTTAAGCTCAAACTGCTTCTGGTCTATCCGCCGGAGCATGCAGTGTCCATTGTGCGTGCCGCAGGCCAAGCAGGTGCGTCAAGACGAGAGGTTTCTCTCGCCGAGCTTGACCACAGGGAGTTCACGCACGAAGACACCATCTACATACCTCCCTGCAAAAAGGCCCATCACCTCGGCACTGCTATGGAAGCCTTCTTGAGCCTGATGGATGTTCTGCAAGGGGAGCACGGCTGTCCGTGGGACCGTGAACAAACCCACCTGAGCTTGCGCCCCTTTCTGATTGAAGAGACCTATGAGGTGCTCGAGGCGATTGAAAGTAACGACTCTGATGCGTTAGCCGAAGAACTGGGCGACCTTCTGTTACAGGTAGTCTTTCACGCACACCTAGCCAGCCGCGAACATCGCTTTGACCTAGTGGACTGCATTGAGTCTATCTCCCGTAAACTCATTCGGCGTCACCCCCACGTTTTCGGCGATGTACAGATAAGCGGTGCTGATGAAGTGCTCTCGAATTGGCATCGCATTAAGCAGGGCGAAAAGGCTGCGTCAACGCGAGAAGGGCTACTTGATGGCATCCCTAACGGACTCCCCGCGTTAGCGCAAGCATACAAGCTGCAGCACAAGGCCAAACAGGTGGGGTTTGACTGGCCGACGGTCGAGGGTGCATGGGGAAAGCTATGTGAAGAACTCCGCGAACTAGAGGCCGCGGTGGCACGTAAGGAGCAGGAGGAAGTAGCGAGCGAAATGGGGGACGCGCTATTTTCCTTGGTCAACGTCAGCCGCTTTCTTAAAGTTGAGCCGGAGACAGCGTTAAGAGATGCGTCACTGCGTTTTAGGCATAGGTTTGACGAAGTTCTGCGTCTAGCGCAGGTAAAGGGACTTGACCCTAGGGCATGTGGGCTGGAAGAATTGGACAAGCTGTGGGAAGCGGCCAAGCGTAAAGGATTCTAGAAAAAGTCCTTAGACAAAAGCAGGAGAAACGTAGCAGGCTACAGAACTAGCCTTAGCACGAATATTTAAAGGGAGGAAATTGGCATGAATAAGTCTCAACTCATCGACGTAGTAAAACAGCGCACGGATTTTACCAAGAAGGACATTCAGGTTGTAGTGAACGCGGTCTTTGACAGCATGAGCGAAGCACTGGCAGCGGGCGACAAAGTAGCCATTTCGGAGTTTGGCACCTTCGACGTCAAGCACCGCAGCGAGCGCAAAGGTCGTAACCCCAAAACACAAGAAGAACTCATGGTTCCGGCAAGCAAAGTTCCTAGTTTCCGCCCCTTTAAGACTCTTAAAGAAGCAGTTGACAAATAGAGCAGGTGACAAATAGAGCATTGTGCAGGTTCGTACGCGAACCTGCACATTATTTAAGGAGTGCTTAGTTCTACATGAGACTAGACAAGTACCTGAAAGTGTCTCGCCTAATCAAGCGGCGGACTTTGGCCAAGGACGTAAGTGAGGCAGGCAAAATCGAGGTTAACGGTAGAGTGGCTAAGCCCGCGCATGTCCTTAAAGTCGGGGACATCATCACTTTGCACTTTGGCAGCCGCATAGTTAAGGCGCGCGTCTTAAGTATTCTCGACTCCACACGCAAAGCCGATGCGTCCCTGATGTATGAGATTATCGAAGAAGTAAAGGTGCTCTAGGCGAGTTTTAGACGGCCTCCCTGCGGATACTAAGGGTGAACGCAAGGAGGCGTGCCCAAACGCAATGCGCATGCCTCTACCGACATTGAGGAGTTTCAAGCCTATAATGCAGAGCGAATTAACGACAACGTGCGGCAGGCTGTACAGAAGACTCGCGGCATGGTGCTTAGTTATCGCGGCGAGTTCGTGCGCACCTGGTTCCACGCCTACTGCGATGGGCATACCAGCACCGCTGCCGATGGACTGGCCTTTCGCGACTTCCCGACTCCTTTTATTACTCCGGTAACCGACATCTGCCCGGAGATTACCCCCGCTGAAGAACGCACGTTTGCGGTGACCTTTACGCGCGCGGAGGTAGTGCAGGCACTCAAGGAGATTGGGCAGACGCCGGGGGATTTCACGGAAGTCAAAGTAGTGAAGAAAGACCGCGCCGGTCGCGCCGTAACGGTGCGCATTGGGCGCATTCAAATTTCCGCGCCTGCATTTCGTATCGCCATTGGCAGCACCAGGTTGCGCTCCACTAAATGGCAGGAAGTAACCGTAGCGGGCGACCGCATTACTTTTCGCGGGAGCGGCTATGGGCACGGCGTAGGATTGTGTCAGTGGGGGACAAAAGCTCGCGCTAAACGCGGGGATGCGCACGCTAACATCGTCAAACATTACTTCCCTAAAGCGGAACAAGTGCAAATCTGGGATTAGCCGGTCATCTCTCCTTCCTTGCGTGAATATACATGAGAGACAAGGGAGCAAGGAGGGGGAACAATGGCAGAGGAGACCTACAATCATCGTGTGATGATCACCAACCGCGAGCAAGCTGTAGTCGAGGGAGTCGTGCATGTAGAGAAGTTTGACGAGGAAGAGATCGTAGTTGAGACGGACCTCGGGATGATGGCCATCCGCGGGGAGGATCTTCACATTAAGGAAATCAGCGTCGACCAAGGGCGCATGGTGGTAGACGGCGCTGTAAGAAGCATCGACTATCTCGATGACCGCCTTCGGGCTGGTAAGGGCAAGGGGCGGGGGTGGCTTGAACGGATTTTCTCGTAGAGGAACAAGTCGCTCGCCTCGCGGAAATCCTTACG
>QLUS01000042.1 GCA_018725535.1 Bacillota bacterium | reverse complement strand
TCGCCGCGTGAATTCAGTACCTTTAAGATGGTGTCGCAGTGGCTGTCAATAACCACAGCTCGAGAGTGAAGCAGACTAGTCATCAGCAGTCCTCCATTCCATTTTATGGGACCAAGGCATGTATGCGCTCGGGAGCCGCCACGGCTTTCTGCGTGGCTAACTCAAAGTGGTACACTGCGCCAGACAACACCTTCGGACCCTCAGCGAGTTCAAAACGCACCGGTAAGCCGGTGGTGAACTTACGTATGATCGGCGCAGCCGCGATGCCGAGCACGGAATTGTAGGGACCACACATGCCAGCATCAGATAAATAGGCAGTGCCCTTAGGTAGCAGGCGCTCATCCGCTGTCTGAACATGCGTGTGCGTACCGACAATGCCCGCCACTCTTCCGTCAAGATAATGGGCTAAGGCCAATTTTTCGGATGTAGCCTCCGCGTGAAAATCAACAAATGTAAGGCAGTGAGGCGGCAAACTGGCCAAGACTCTGTCCATCACCTGGAAGGGGCAGTCAACCGGCGGCATAAAAGTCCGGCCGAGCAAGCTGACAACCGCCAGCGGCACGGGAGGGGAGCCGACCTCAGTCAGCAGCACCCCGCTTCCCGGGATCCCGCTTGGGTAATTAGCGGGCCGCAACACGCGCGGGTACTCATCAATAAACTCGAAAATCTCCCTTTTGTCCCAAGTATGATTGCCGCCGGTGAGCACGTCTACGCCGATGTTCAGAAGCTCATCCGCCACCTCGCGCGTGAGACCGGTGCCGTGCGCAGCGTTTTCTCCGTTAGCGATACAGTAGTTAACGGAGTGGCGTGAGCGCAACTGAGAAAGAAGTTGGCGTACCACTTCCCTGCCTGGCTTCCCTACGATATCTCCGAGAAAAAGTATATTGAACACATCAATCCTCCCATGGAATGCTTCTGCATGCAATGTTGTGTAAGAGCCGAGCTTGCGCTCGGCTCTCCCTATTTCGCCAGTTCTACAGCCCTAGTTTCTCTAATCACCGTCACCTTGATTTGTCCGGGATACTCCAGTTCATTTTCTATGCGCTTGGAGATGTCACGCGCTACTCTCATTGCGGCTAAGTCATCTATTCGCTCCGGCTTAACAACAATGCGGATCTCGCGCCCGGCCTGAATGGCATATACTTTGTCAACGCCGTCAAACGAAGAGCCGATTTCCTCTAGTTTCTGCAGACGCTTAATGTAGTTCTCGAGGCTCTCGCGTCGTGCGCCGGGCCTTGCGGCAGAAATTGCGTCCGCTGCGGCAACAAGCATGGCTTCGATCGACTGCGGGTCAACATCGCCATGATGCGCGGCGATGGCGTGCACAACTGCGGGATGCTCGCGGTACTTCTTGGCCATGTCTGCGCCGATGGCTACGTGCGGCCCCTCCACCTCGTGGTCAAGGGCTTTGCCTATATCGTGCAGAAGCCCTGCGCGCTTGGCAACATGTATGTCTACGCCTAGTTCTGCGGCCATAGCACCCGCTAGGTGAGCCACCTCTAACGAATGTTTAAGGACATTCTGTCCGTAGCTGGTCCGATAGCGCAGTCTCCCGAGCAGCTTCACTAATTCCCCGTTCAAGCTGTGTAGGCCGACATCAAACACAGCGCGCTCGCCTTCCTCGCGGATGCGTTGCTCGACTTCCTTTTGCGCCTTCTCCACCACTTCTTCAATGCGGGCGGGATGAATGCGGCCGTCGGCAATCAGGCGTTCCAAGGCAATGCGAGCCACTTCGCGCCGCACAGGGTCAAACCCGGAAAGAACTACCGCTTCCGGTGTATCGTCAATAATCAGGTCTACTCCGGTAAGGGTTTCTAGAGCACGGATGTTACGGCCCTCGCGCCCAATAATGCGCCCCTTCATCTCGTCATTAGGCAACTCCACGACGGATACGGTCGTCTCAGCGGAATGGTCCGCCGCACAGCGCTGGATGGCTATGGTAATGATCTCGCGCGCGCGTTTGTCTGCTTCCTCCCGCGCCTCCGACTCCACTTCCCGAATCATAAGCGACGCTTCATGGCGGATTTCTTGCTCAATATTAGATAGCAGTAGAGTCCGCGCCTCTTCATGAGTCAGCCCGGCAACACGTTCGAGCTCGCTGCGCTGCTTTTGGACTAATTCTTCAGCCCGCTCTTTTAGCTTACTTAGATCCGCCTCTTTGCGGCTGAGCTGATCATCACGGCGTTCGAGTTGCTCGATCTTCTTGTCGAGTGTCTCGTCCTTTTGCAGTAACCTGCGCTCTAGTCGCAGAACTTCCGAGCGACGCTCTTTAATGTCGCGGTCGGCCTCTTGCCGTAGCCTATACACTTCATCTTTGGCCTCAAGTATAGCTTCGCGTTTCTTGGCTTCTGATTGTTTCTTGGCATCTTCAACGATGGCTTGCGCGACCACTTCGGCCTCTCCGGCGGCCTTTTCGCCCACACGCTTGCGATATAGATATCCGCCATATGCAGCGGCAGGGATAGCTGCTAATACGATGGCAATAACTACAAATTCGATATTGGGTTCCTCCTCTCATAAAAATCTACAAAAAAAGACCGAGAACCCTCGGTCAGCCCAAGTGTACTTTACCAAGAGCGTTGCTACTCTCTAACATCATTCTAGCCTTCAGCCTGTCCATTGTCAATACAAGTGTCTGCTAGTTCCCGCAGGGCGGTACGAATGTCCTGCGCCGAAAAGCCTTTGCGCCATAGGTGTCGCTGGATGAAGGCCCCGTCCTTGCCGCGCGCATGCAACTGTAAAGCTAGGCGCATCGCCGGAGCGTCAGCTTTGGTCTGCTCCTCATAAGCTGTAACGGTCCCCTCTACCAGTTCTGGCGGCAGCCCGCGCCCAATCAGACGCTTGCGAAACAGCTTGGCGCCGGTAGAAGCACGGGCCGTGGCACTCTCCAGTAAACTCGCGGCGACGCGCTGGTCATCAAGATAGCCCTGCTGCACAAATTCCTGACACAGCGCGCTCACATCCTGAGGTAAAAAACCACGCTGCAACAACTTGTCGTAAAGCTCTCGCTGCGTGTGATCGCGACGCGCTAAGATCCTTAGTGCAGTTTGGCGCAGATCGCTATTCTTCAAACGTTTCTCCGCTAGTCTTAAGCGCTACTTTACCTGTGCCTAACCGCTCACGAATGCGGGACTCCACCTTGCTGGCAATGTCTTGGCGCTCGCGCAAGTAATTCTTGGCATTTTCTCTGCCTTGTCCTAGCCTCTCGTCCTCAAAAGAGTACCAAGCCCCGCTCTTTACGACAATATCCATATCAGTGGCCGTATCGAGAATGCTACCCTCGCGCGAAATGCCCTCACCGTACATAATGTCAAAATCGGCCACTCTAAAGGGCGGTGCCACTTTGTTCTTAACAACCTTTACGCGAGTGCGGTTGCCTACCACTTCCTGCCCAGACTTAATGGACTCTATGCGCCGTACCTCTAAGCGAATCGTAGCGTAAAACTTTAGCGCTCTGCCGCCCGGCGTCGTTTCGGGATTGCCGAACATCACGCCAACCTTTTCTCTTAGCTGGTTAATAAAGATGGCCGTAGTCTTAGACTTACTGATGGCACTGGCCAGTTTGCGGAGCGCCTGTGACATTAGGCGCGCCTGTAGACCTACGTGTGCGTCACCCATTTCGCCTTCAATTTCGGCACGTGGAACTAATGCGGCCACTGAGTCAACAACGACAACGTCTACAGCCCCGCTGCGGACCAAAGCCTCCGCTATCTCCAGTGCCTGTTCACCTGTATCGGGCTGAGAAACCAAGAGGTCTTCTAAGTTTACACCTATTTTGCGCGCATAGGAGGGGTCAAGCGCATGCTCAGCGTCAATGAATGCTGCTATCCCGCCGTTCTTCTGCGCCTCGGCGATGATGTGAAGTGCCACTGTGGTCTTGCCGCTAGACTCAGGGCCATAGATTTCAACTACACGGCCGCGCGGCACCCCGCCCACGCCTAAAGCAATGTCTAGCGACATAGCGCCAGTGCGAATCACTTCGAACGAAGCTTTGTCGCCGTCCCCCCCTAGACGCATCACGGAACCCTTGCCGAACTGCTTCTCGATCTGATGCAGTGCCATCTCTAGAGCCTTTTTCTTCTCCATCCCCCGCGCCTCCCCATCCCATGCATTTACTTGGACTCTGAAATTCATTTACTAGCATTATATACTAACGAACAATGTTCGCAATAGCTACTTTTCTGCGAGCAGCAGGCTCAGCTGTAGAAGTGCGGCACACGCAGCTTGTTGTTTGATGGTCGCGCGCTCACCTGCAAAGAGAAAGCCTTGCAGCTCTAGGCGTTCATTTATACTCACCGCTATAAACACCGTGCCTACCGGTTTTTCAGTGCTTCCCCCGTCTGGCCCAGCGATACCAGTGATGGCAATAGCGGCGTCCGAGCCAAAGAGCGTCCTAACCCCAAGCAGCATTTCCGTCGCACACTGCAGAGACACGGCGCCATGACACTGCAGAGTCTCTGCGCGCACTGAGAGTAGCTTCATCTTAGCAGTGTTAGCATAACAAGTGACCCCGCCTAAGAAGAAGCGCGACGCGCCCGGCATGTCAGTAAGTGAGTGACCGAGCAGCCCGCCCGTACAGGACTCAGCCAGCGCTAGAGTAAGATCTCTACTGGCTAGTTCGACCCCCACTTCACGCGCTAGGGTATCGAGTTTAGTCACGGCTTAAGCCCTTCACTCGGCTGCCATTCGCCCAAAATGTCACCTGTCGCTCGGAAGTAGTCGAACCCCGCGGCAACTGTAAACACCACGGCTACCAGCATGCGATTTCCTTAAAGGGGAACCCTATTAAGGAGAAGGGGTAATTGTTCACCATGACTGCGGTAATGGCGACAATTTGCGTAATGGTTTTTACCTTGGCAAACTTGCTCGCGGCAATTACTCTGCCCTCTACGGCGGCGATACTCCGTAGGCCTGTCACCGCAAACTCACGCCCGATGATCACGATGGCAATCCAGGCTGGCAGGGTCGACATCGCCACTAACGATACGAGTGCCGACATGACCAGTAGTTTATCCGCGAGAGGGTCAAGCAATTTACCAAGATTGGTGGCACTCTTTTGCTTACGCGCCACATAACCATCCAGCCCGTCCGTTGCCGCCGCCACAATGAAGATGCCTGCGGCAATAAACTCGCCGTAATATGCCTGCTCGAAAACAAAGAAGAGGAATACAGGCAAGAGAAATATCCTAGACAACGTAATCCTATTGGCTAGATTCACCGGCAAACACCCCCAGTAAATCGTATTCTAAGGCTTCCTCGATATGCGCGCGAATCAGTTGACCTTTGTTTGCACTGGTGGCCCCGTACGTAGACTGCCCCATCGACTAAAGGCGCGTCTTTACGGGCTCGCCCCTTAATTCCTAGACCCTTAGGCCATGGCTCTTCCACCAATACGTTTACGGTTTGTCCGACAAAGCGCTGATTTCGTCGCTGACTAACTTTTTGTTGTAGGGCCATAAGCTCGTGGTAGCGCAGCTCTTTTACTTTCTTGCTTACTTGGTCAGGCATAATCTCTGCGGGGGTTCCCTCCTCGCGCGGGTACTTAAATACACCGACGTGGTCAAACCATCCTTCTGCCACGAAATTACGGAGCTCCAAAAATTCGGCTTCCGTTTCCCCCGGGAATCCCACGATGAATGTAGTACGGATGGTTACATCTTCAATCTGCGCCCGCAACTCCATCAGCAGCCTTCTTATCTCCGCCGGTATGCCACGGCGATTCATGTCCGCGAGTACTCTCTGGTTTATGTGCTGGAGCGGCAGATCGATGTATTTGCACACACGCGGCAGTGAGGATATAGCTCCGATTAACTCAGGCGTGAATCCATCCGGATAGCAATAAAGCACGCGCAACCATGCAACCTCACTAATTTGTGACAGCTGCGCAAGGAGCTCTGGCAGACGAGACTCACCGTAGAGATCGCACCCGTAATGTGTGGTGTCTTGGGCGATAAGGTTAATCTCCCGCGCACCCTTATGCGCTAACGACAAGACCTCGCGCACAATGCTTTCCATGCGCCGACTGCGATACTTCCCCCGCACTAGCGGGATAACGCAGTAGGAGCAGATGTTGTCACAGCCCTCCGCCACTTTCACGTAAACGCTGTGTGTCTCTGTCGGGTTACGTTCAATTTCATCTTCGTAGGTGTACACCTCGCCCACTGCGGCAACGCGCTCCCCGCGCACCGCCCGGTCGATGATTGCTCCTATACTAGGAAAGCTACCAGTACCCACCAATGCATCTATTTCGGGGATTTCTCCCATAAACTCCGCAGCATATCTTTGGGACAGGCACCCTGTTACCACTAACGCCTTGCAGCGGCCTTGTTTGAGTCTTGCGGCGTGAAGAATCGCTTCGATAGACTCCTCTTTGGCCGCAGTTATAAAAGAGCAGGTGTTGACGATGACGACGTCAGCCTGCGTGTGTTCATTAACTAAGGTGTCGCCCCGCTTGCAGAGCAATCCCTGCATCAGCTCACTGTCTACTTGATTCTTGGCACACCCTAGGCTAATCATCGCGATTTGCATGTTGTCCTCCTTTATCGCTGCTCCGGCGCGAAGGCCCCCGATGCCGCTCGGGCGGCACAAGGCACTTTGGTTCGTATCCGATAAGGTCATCCCGACCGGCAGCTCTCAGGGCTCTGCGCACTGTGCTGTGGTTTTTAGGCAGGAAATACTGCAGTAGGGCGCGCTGTGCGTTCTTCTCTGCGGCGCTCTGCGCTACGTGTACTTTCTCCCTAGTGAGGGGGTGAATTCCGGTGTAGTACATAGAGGTAGAGAGAGACCCAGGTGTGGGTATGAAGTCCTGCACCTGTTCAGGGCGTAAGCGCCCATCTCGCAAATACTCTGCCAGTTCTATGGCATCCTCGATGGTGCTCCCGGGGTGGCTCGACATAAAGTAAGGCACCACGAACTGGCGCTTGCCAAGTCTAGTGTTGGTCCGTTGGTAACGCGCAAGAAATTCCTGATACACTGCGTGTGAGGGTTTCCCCATCAAACGAAGCACGCGGGCGGACACATGCTCGGGGGCGAGTTTGAGTTGGCCACTGACATGGTACTCACACAGCTCACTCAGGAACACATCGTCAGCGTCTAGCAGCACATAATCAAAACGCACTCCCGAGCGCACAAAGACTTTCTTGACTCCCGGCAGGCTCCGCACCGCACGCATTACCGCGAGGTACTCGTCGTGTCCCGGACGCAATTGGCGACAGGGCTTAGGGGACAGGCACTCCTTTCCCCGACATGAGCCTTCCTCTGCCTGCTTGGAGCAAGCGGGCACGTGAAAATTAGCCGTTGGACCACCGATGTCATGAATATAGCCCTTGAAGTTAGGCAGAGTTGTCAGCAGACGCGCTTCCGCTACGATGGAAGCCAGGCTCCGACGTTGAATGATTCTCCCCTGATGTGCAGTCAAAGCGCAGAAGGAACAGCCACCGTAGCACCCGCGATGGCTCGTGATGCTAAACTCGACCTCGTCAATGGCTTTTACGCCCTCTTTACCATATACGGGGTGCGGGCGCCGGGTAAAGTTTAGCCCGTACACCCAGTCCATCTGCTGCGTGGTAAGCGGCAGTGGAGGTGGGTTGACACAGACATAGGCGTTTCCGTGCCGCTGTGCCAGTGTGCGACCACGGAATGGGTTTTCTTCACCGTGCGCCATCCGAAAGGCATCTGCAAACTTGGTCTTATCCTGCGCAATCTCCTCATAGCTGGGAAGGAAGACAACATCATGAGGAGCATTAGACGCTTGGTAACAAGCACCCCGAATGTCCGTAAAGTCATTGGTGCCACGCTTCAGCCGCTCGGCGACCGTTAACAGCGAGAACTCACTCATGCCATAAAGCAAGAGGTCGGCTTTGCTGTCAAGCAACACAGAACGGCGCAGCGAATCCGCCCAAGCGTCGTAGTGTGTCAAGCGACGCAAAGAGGCCTCGATGCCACCTAGGATAATGGGCAGTCCGGGGAGAGCCTCGCGGGCGCGATTTGCGTAGACTATCGAAGCGCGGTCAGGGCGCAAGCCGCCCACGCTGCCGGGAGAAAAGTTATCGACGCGTCGCGGTTTGCGGGCAGGCGTGTAGTTGGCGACCATGGAGTCTAGGTTGCCAGCAGTGACCAACACCCCAAGCTTTGGTCGTCCAAGCACCTTAAAGGCATTAAGTTCACGCCAGTTGGGCTGCGCTATAATGCCTACTCGGTAGTTAGCACTCTCTAGCACTCTGCCTATCAAGGCAGCGCCGAAGCTTGGGTGGTCGACGTAGGCGTCACCGGTGACTAAGACAAAGTCTAGCTCGTCCCACCCGCGCTGCTCCATTTCCGCTCTAGACATCGGCAGCGGATTAGGGGACAAAGGTAAACTCCCTTACATCGCCTGTCTGTGCGGGAAGTGGGGAACCATTGATCACGATGTCCACGACCCGAGCTTTCCCAAGGCGCAAGTTCATACTTTTGCTGGCGCGAAAAGTCATTTCGGCACCGGCGGTAAGTGTCTGCGAAAATCGTTCGCCATCTATAGTCACAGATAGCCAGCAGCTCTCTGTCCGCACTCGTACGATCAATTCCATAGGCCACTGCCTTACTGCGTAGACGTCACGGATTCCTTCGCTTTGTCGCAATACCCAAGCTGGGCTAGGCGGCGGAGGCGGGTCTGGCAGTGTAGCTGTCTGTGGTGGCTCCGGTGGCGGCAACGTGGCTTCCGGTGCAGGTTCGGGGGGGGTTCTAGGGGGAGAACTCCAATAGGCGTAGTAGAGGCCCGCGCTAACAAACGCGGCGAGCATGATTAGTACCCCCACCCATCGCCTCCATGGGATAACTGTAGCTCGTCTGTAGTTTACAGAGGGCGAGTTGGCAGAAGCGGCAAGCGTCGCGGCCTCCGGCAAAGGCAGATGCGTGTAGGCAACCCCGAGCTCCTCGCTCAGAGTGCGGATGAATCCCCGCAAGTAAACGGCTCCGACTGACACGCTCTGGAATTCACCTGCCTCAATCGCCGCAATGATGTGAGGCCTGATCTTGGTCTTGGCGTAAAGATCTTCTATAGACAATCCTTGCGCTTCTCTCGCCGCCCTGAGCAGGGCACCGACTTCGTGCACATCTTCACCTCCCTAGGAAATTCCCGAACGCTTGGCCTGGTCATGAATGGCCTTAACCACAGCGTGATGCTTGTTAATGCTCCTCGGTTTACTGCCGTCAGCGGGCCCGACAATTCCCGCCTCTTGCATTTGGTCAACGATGCGCGCGGCGCGCGAGTAGCCAAGTCGCATGCGGCGCTGGAGCATAGAGACCGAAGCTTGACCGGTTTCTACAACAATGCGCACCGCATCGTCAAACCTTTCGTCAAGCCCGCCCTCTCCCTCTCTCGCAGTGTGGTCTGTTTCTTCTAGGCGATCAAGCGCCTCTACGTAAACGGCTTCGCCTTGACTAGAGACAAAGTCCACCACACGCTCGATTTCGCGGTTAGAGACAAAAGCCCCCTGCACACGTCTAGCCTTGCTCTGCCCGACAGGCAAAAACAGCATGTCTCCCCTGCCAAGCAGCTTCTCCGCCCCCATCATGTCAAGAATGACACGTGAATCAACCGCTGAGGATACCGTAAATGACAGCCGCGAGGGAATATTTGCCTTGATGAGGCCCGTGATCACATCCGTCGATGGGCGCTGCGTGCCTATTACTAGGTGCATACCTGCGGCACGTGCCATTTGGGCCAGACGACATATGGTTTCTTCTACGTCGTTACGCGCTACCATCATCAGGTCGGCAAGCTCATCTATGACGATAAGGATGAGCGGCATCCTCTCGGTAACCTTTTCCTTGGCGCGCTCGTTAAATCTGTCGATGTCACGTACGCCCGCTCGTGCAAAGGCAGCGTATCGCCTCTCCATTTCGCTCGTAGCCCATTTAAGAGCTGCAGCTGCTTTTTTGGGGTGATTCAGCACCGGAGCAATCAGATGCGGCACACCATTGTAAGCCGACAGCTCTACCACCTTAGGGTCGATCAGCATCAGCTTCACCTCATCGGGTCGCGCTTTAAACAACACGCTACACACCAGTGTGTTGATGCAAACACTCTTGCCTGTACCCGTAGCTCCGGCGATTAAGAGGTGCGGCATTTGTGCTAGGTCCGCCACGACAGTGTTGCCCTCAATGTCCTTGCCGAGCGCTGCAGTCAAAGGTGCTGTGGCGTTGACATACTCCACGCTTTCCAGCACATCGCGGAGCAGGACGGAACTCCTAGCTTTGTTGGGCACCTCGATGCCAATGGCCGCCTTCCCAGGTATAGGAGCTTCTATCCGCACGCCCTCACTGGCGAGACTCATGGCGAGGTCATTGCTTAGCCCGGTCACCTTGCTCACCTTAGTACCGGGAGCCATCTGGATTTCGTAGCGCGTGCAAGTAGGTCCGCGTGTTACGTCCACTACTTTGACCCTAATGCCAAAATTAGCTAATGTCTCTTCCAAAATGCGAATATTGTCTTTTTCCTCACGGCTGCCGCGTGCGTTACTTGGCTTTAGCCCTCGATTGAGCAAGGTAAGGTCGGGCAGCGTGTAATCGCGCTGCGGCAACTTAAGTTGCTCCACGCGCCGCTCCTGTGTTCTAGGCTCTGGCATTTCAGGACGCGGAGACTCCGGTGATGGCACTTCAGGCCGGGGACTGAGTAGCGAAGGCGGGACTTCATTAGTAGCGGCCGGGACAGGCTTAGGCTTCGTTTGTGCTTGCAGTTGCCCTTTTACCCAGGTATAACCTTTGGTGCCTACATTGACACCGAACCGAACTCCATCTCGCAGTGAACTGCCCGTAAGCAGGAGCAGGCCAATCACAGCTGTGCTCCACACCAAAATCCATGCACCGACGACTCCAAACATGCTGATCGACAACCTACCCAAAACTAGGCCCACAGCGCCGACGCTGCCACCCTCACTGAGGGTGAGGAGCGGGCGTTGAATAGGCGGGATCAAGAGGTAAAAGAACACCAAGCTTGCGGTGAAAACCAGTGCGAGTGATAAGCCTACCCTAATCGGCACACGCCGAGCGAAAGCCACATAGGCCGCAAAGTATAGGAGCGCAAGCGAAAACACCAAAGCCCCGCTACTCCCAAAGCCAAGCGCCAAGAGGTAGTTACTGACTCTGCCTGCTTGTCCGGTAAGCTCGGGCCATAAGAGGCTGAGGAGGGCGAAAGCAGCGGCAACTAACAGCAAGATGCCACTTACGTCTTTGGGAATACCCAAAGCGTGGCGAGGCGTCTTGACGCGGTGGCGGCGTGGCACAGATTACCTCCTATCTCACCAGTAGCATAGTCAAAATGCCAACAGCCCACACATAGTAGGCAAAGTAACTGAGTTTGCCGCGCTTTAGCATTTGCACAAGGCCTAGAATGGCCACTACACCCGTGAGTGCGGCTACCAGAACGCCAACAACCATCCACCCCAGTGGGAAGTTGAGCGTCGCGCCGAGCAAACTGGGGGCTTCCAGCAAAGACGCGCCCACAATTGCCGGAATTGATAAAAGAAAAGAGAAGCGTGTGGCGGTTCCCCGATCGTAGCCGAGGAGAAGCCCTGTGCTGATGGTGAGACCAGCGCGCGATATGCCGGGAGTAATAGCTAGACCCTGCGCCAAACCAACAGTTAGGGTATCCCGTATGCGCATGTGCTGGAGAGTTTTCGTTCCCTGCATGCGAGAGACCACCAGCAGAATGATGCCAGTAACAATTAGCGCAAACCCAACAAAACGCGGGGAAGAAAAAAGGGCGATGAACAGGTCCTTGAAAGCCATCCCAATCACGCCGGTAGGCACGCTAGCAAGCACAAGCAACCGGACTAGACGGCGATACAGCTTGACTTCAGCTGTCTGCCCTTCATTTGACATCGGTCTCACAAAACTAAAGCAGGCCAGAAGAAGCTTTTTGATGTCCTTGGCAAAGACGACGGCGACAGAGATTAGCGTCCCGAGGTGCAGTGCCACTTCCAGCGCGACGCCCGGAGCCTGCACTCCCAAAAGGTGCTGACCCAAAACTAAGTGGCCGGAACTAGAGACGGGAAGGAATTCGGTCAGCCCTTGGATGACAGCGAGAGTGACAATATCGCCGAGCGCCAACGCCTTCGCTCCTTTCCTACTAGAAGCATTATACCACAGCGCCCTGCGGCGCTGTAGTATACAAATTGGAACGAGAGGCTAAAGGATCTTCCCCGGCGCGAACTCCGGCGAGAGAAAATCACAGGGGTTACTGCTAATCAGCTGC
>QLUS01000041.1 GCA_018725535.1 Bacillota bacterium | reverse complement strand
AAGAGCAAATAAAGGAATCTTCATTACGACTTCCCGATTCACCGAAGACGCGCGAACCTATGTTTCTCAAATTGGCAGCAAGATCGTTTTGATTGATGGCGAACAGCTCACAAATTTGATGAGTGAACATGATGTAGGCGTTTCCACTGTGTCTTTGTATCCGGTAAAGAAGATTGATAGCGACTATTTCGATGAAAGCATCTAACAAATCAATCCAGCGGACGCGCAAAAAGCCGCGCGCCGCTGATTTCAATCGTTGGGCAAGGAAGGCGCGTATGAATCAAGAAACAACCGTAATTCAGGTCTTATGGGATGGTCCTTACAGTTGGCCTGGATTTGAAGACGACAATTATCTGCCGAAGATTCCAAGAGTTCCCGGAATCTATCTTCAGACGTTTGAATATCAGCAGGGATATCTGATATATGCCGCTGGATTAACGCAGCGTCCAGTACCCGTACGCTTTAGAGAGCATACGCGTCACTATATGAATGGAGATTATAATGTCCTAGACCTTACTGCCGCACAACAAGGTATCCGTAAGGAGATATGGCATGGATGGGGTTATGCTCGGGAGCATCGAGATGAATTTGAAGGACAAAAATCAAAAATCTTGGAGGCGGTTAGGAGGCAACTAGCTGGATTTCGTATATTTGTCGCGGATGTTGGAACTGAGCGGCGTCTATTGGAACGCATCGAGGCATCAATAATGAATCATCTGAGTCAACAGCCGTCGCCATACAGCGATGTCCCGGATGAAGGCATGATGTTAGCTCCGCGTTGGAATGATGAGCCTCCAATGCTCATGAACAACCGATCAAAGGCCAAGTTATATGGCCTTCCAGAGTGCCTTGAGATTTAGCCGCATAAGTTTGCCGAACAACACCATCAACTCGGACGGTTTTAGCCTGCGCTACGCTCCGGGTAAAACCGCCGGTTATGGTGAGCGTTGGACAGAGGGATGACTGAGATGAAAGAAAAGCCTATCCGCGAAACATCGCCATCTGGCCAACCTATTTACCGACATACGCCGAGAGATAAGCCTTTCGAACTCGCCATCGGGGACGGAGCGCATATCAATGCCATTGACGCACACATCGAGAGGCATGTGGGTAAGACGGATGTTGTTTTCCACGAAATTATTTCTAATTTGGTGCACATCGATGTCCATGTGGTGAGACCAACTAAACAGAGACCTTTTGCGACGCTCGTGACATCCGGCATGAGCGCGAAGCCGATGCCAGCGCCAAAGGGCTGCGAGAATCTTGCGCTCGCTGAGCTTGCCCTCTGTTTACAAGGTGGTGCCGAGAGAGGGCCTCGAACCCGCACATCTGCACGGACTGGGGGCTGACTACCATGCATCACCGCCCCCGTCCCCTCAAGGTTGAATACTATCCCGAGTACCATTAGGACTTCAAGCGTTGGGGCGTCTGCGGCACCGTATGTCGAGCACGAGTTCTAACAGAAGTTCTAACGGAAGCCAGCAAAAGTGAGCGGAAAGCGGCAGAACATGCGTTCGAATGACAGTCTAAAACCCTTGACAGAGCAGCGTGTAGCAGACGTAAGCAGAGCATAGCAGAAGCCTCTCGCTACCCATGCGGTAGAGGCCACAGGTTCGAGCCCTGTTGCTCCCACCATAAACTAATAGCGCCAAGGGTTTTCTGCCCTTGGCGTTTTATTGTCGAGCGCGGCTGGAATTGTCCTCCCGTATGAACATTTTTGCGTGCACATATACTACTTCTGAACGAGAAGGGAGTGTGACGTTCATGGAAGTCGTATCTATCGGAACCACTGCTCCCACTTACCTGCTGCGCGAGATACTCACACAGAAGCTGCAGTGTCTCGTGGACGAAGGAGTCACCGTGGAGGTGCTAGAGACGAGAGGTCGTTCCGTTAATAGCATTAGCGTTATGGTTGACGTTGCTCCGGAGAGCAGCTTTTCCTTCTCTGAGCTAAACCACTTGGGTCGGCAGTGTACTTCCGCCGCACTTGCAGATTTTTTGGTTGAAGACTGGTGTCAACGCAAATTGGCAGAGATAATCCAGCGCGACTTCGGTTATTTTAGTGCAGAAGAACGGCACAAAATTGAGCTTGTTACCGAGCGACTCCTGCAAACTGGGGGGCTACGGTGGTCAAAACTTAAGGATACGATTGAAGAGTTCCTTGCCTACAATCGACACATTAACGCGGACGGGTTTCTGCGGTTTCGCATGCAACACCGCTTACCGGAACTTGTGGAGACAGTGAGTGAAGCAGTTGACGAATTCCTCGTCGCCAAAGAGTACACTGAGTTCATTCGTCTGTTGCGCTACTTTGTGGACATACAGCAACCAAAATTGCCCTTGGTGCATCTCGTGCTTACGTCCGAGGGACGCTACAGTGTTTGCGGAGCGGACGGCGAGTCTGTAAAGCACGAATCCTTCGAGAGATTTTCGCGCGAAGAGGAGTGTGAATCTGATGTAACTTACGAAGACCTGTTGATTAGTGCTCTGATTACACTATCTCCCGCGCGGCTGATTCTGCATGCGAAATGCTTGCAGGGGGGACGCGAACTCAAGGACACCATCCGCAACATATTCGAGGGCCGTCTAATCGAATGCGACCTGTGTGAGATGTGCAACTCGGTGCGCCCTACGCAAGGGGCGGTAGAACCATAGTGCTAAGTGACGAACTCCCCCCGCAAAAAAAAAAGGGGGGGTTGTATGATTTCTGGCCTTGTGGTAGCTTAGAGCAGCGGGGCAGGAGGGCAGCGCATGCCATTTAAGTTGCCTAAAGACCTAGTAATCATCTATTTTTCGCTCTTGTTCTTTGCTATGGGTACCGGTCTCTATAGCGTTATTATGCCCGCCTATATTCGTGAACTGGGCGCTAGTGCGGTAGAACTGGGTCTCCTAGGCGCAATTGCCATGGTGATTGGTGCTGTGGCAGCCATCCCTGGGGGAATATGGACCGACCGCTACGAACGCAGGTGCCTCATGCTTATCGGTTGGGCGATGTGTGTCCCGGCACCCTTAATCTTTGCCTTTGCTCCGCATTGGATGTGGCTGATCCCTGGTTACTTTCTCATCAATTTCTCCATGTTTAGCACTAATGCTATGCAGTCCTATATGACGTCCCGCAGTTCGCCTAGTGATCGTAGCTTTGTGTTCGCTACTGTTCATTCTGCTTTTTCTATGGGCATGGTTTTCGCGCCTACATTAGGAGGGTTTCTGGCGGAACGTTGGTCCATGAACGCTACTTTCGCCGCCAGTCTGTTCTTCTATCTGTTGTCTACGTGCGTGCTGTTTAGACTCACACCTAATGCGCCCACTGACCGCGTTGCTAGAGCCCCGCTCCGCCTGAACCCACTTCTCTACCCCAAACGTTTTTGGCTCTTAGTCGCGCTATGTGTATGCGTATGGTATATCATGTTTTTGCCGTTTAACTTCAATACGCCCTATCTGCAGGACGTAGCGAGACTAAGTTTGCTCAGCATAGGCATGCTTGGCTCGATTGCCGCTGTAGGTGGGGCACTAGTCGCCCCCCATTTGGGTCGCATGGCGGATAGCCGCGGCACTTGGCTAGTACTCGGGGCGTGCCTGCTTATATTTGCTGGGACTTATGTGGTGCAACTCGTGTTCCCGTCGATGGCGGTGCTCGCTGTGGTGTTCTTCGTGCGCGGCGGGACGAATGCCATGATGTCTTTGATGACGGCCTTAGTCAGCGGAGTGGTCGAGGAAAGGCATCTCGGCATGAGTTTTGCCATGTACAATTTAGCTACTGGGTTCGCGACTGCCCTGGCGCCCTACACTGCTGGCTGGATGTATGCCGAACATGTGGGGCTACCCTTTGCCTTAGCCGCCTTGCTAGCTCTCGTTTTTGGTAGTGCGATGCTCGTTGGTCAGCGGCGACTGCAGCAAGTTTTCTGACAGCTATTGACGGGGGACACGCGATGAGTTATAGTTCTCTAAAGTGATGACGGAGGAAGACTAGCACTTAAACCCCTCCAGAGAAAAGGGCCATGTGAATCTAGGCTTTGACCAGATTCTTGGGCTGAAAGCCCTTTGGGGTGTGTGTTGAGTCTACCGCCTCCCGAGCTGCGGCCGAAGAGGTCTGTCGTGTACGCGCGTTAAGCGTTTGAGTTGGGCTCCCTTAAGGAGCCAACAAGGGTGGAACCGCGGGAAATACTCCTCGTCCCTGCTAAGGCAGTGGCACGGGGTTTTTTGTTTTTATCAATATGCATTTAGGAGGAAATGAAATGAAGACGATTAATGTATCTCTCCCCGACGGAGCTGCGCGCGCCATTTTGGAAGGCTCCACCGCGCGTGATTTGGCTGCTAGCATCAGTTCGCGCCTAGCAAAAGAAGCGGTGGCAGCTAAGGTGAACAACCAAGTGGTCGATCTCGGACGTGAACTGCCCCAGGACGCGCAAGTCAATGTCTTGACCTCCGATGCGCCGGAGGCTTTGGAGGTTCTGCGGCATACAGCAGCGCACATTATGGCGCAAGCTGTCATTCGCCTGTTTCCGGATGCCAAACTCGGCATCGGTCCGAGCATCAAGGACGGATTCTATTACGATTTTGCCGTGGCGGAAACGTTTAAGCCAGAAGACCTAGCACGCATTGAGGGCGAAATGCAGAAGATCGTCGCGCAAAAGAGCCCGCTTAAACGCCACACCATCGAACGCACCGAGGCTGTCGAGATGTTTCGTCGCCAAAACGAGGTCTTTAAAGTCGAGCTGATCGAGGATCTCCCCGTCGATGCCGAACTAACTTATTACAAGCACGACGATTTTCTAGACCTCTGTGCCGGGCCGCATCTCCCGGATACAGGCTATGTCAAGAGCTTTAAGCTACTTTCTATTGCCGGGGCTTACTGGCGAGGCGACGAGAAGCGCCCGATGTTGCAACGCATCTACGGGACAGCCTTCTTTAAGCAAGCAGACCTCGACAGCTATTTGCACCGCCTCGAAGAGGCGAAGAAGCGCGACCACCGCAAACTAGGGAAGGAACTTGACTTGTTTAGCATCCAAGAAGAAGGCCCGGGGTTCCCGTTCTATCACCCTAAGGGCATGATTATCCGCAACGAGCTCGAGGACTTCTGGCGCAAAGAGCACCGCAAGGCAGGCTACCAAGAAATCCGCACCCCCATCATCTTAAACCGCATCCTGTGGGAGCGTTCCGGTCACTGGGCGCACTACCGCGAAAACATGTACTTCACCAAGATTGACGAGCAGGACTTTGCCGTAAAGCCCATGAACTGCCCCGGCTCCATGCTAGTGTATCGCCATGGCTTTCACAGCTATAAGGATTTGCCGCTGCGCTACTGCGAACTAGGCTTAGTGCATCGTCACGAAATATCCGGAGCTCTACATGGGATGGCGCGCGTGAGGGCGTTTACGCAGGACGACTCCCATATCTTTATGACGCCCGACCAAATCGAAGCCGAAGTGGCGCGAGTCATCGCTTTAGTCCACAAGTTCTACACCGTCTTTAACCTCAAGTACAGGGTCGAGCTTTCCACCCGCCCGGAAAAAGCCATGGGCGACATCGCGGTTTGGAACATCGCCGAAGCCGCGCTCGAGAATGTGCTCAAAGCCAAGGCGATTAACTACAAGCTTAACCCCGGCGACGGCGCATTCTACGGGCCCAAGATCGACTTTCACATCGAGGACAGTATCGGTCGCAGCTGGCAGTGCGCCACCATCCAGCTCGACTTCCAGATGCCTGAAAAATTCGATCTCCACTATATTGGCGAGGACGGCGAAAAGCATCGCCCCGTCGTTATCCACCGCGTGCTCTATGGCGCTATCGAGCGGTTTATCGCCATGCTGATCGAGCACTTCGCTGGCGCGTTTCCGCTCTGGCTGTCGCCGGTACAGGCCATTGTGCTACCCATTACCGACCGTGCCCGCGAGTATGCCGAGGGGGTTGTCGCCGAGCTCGAGGAAGCTGGCATCCGCGCCGAGCTAGACGCCCGCAACGAGAAGATTGGCTTTAAGATACGCGAAGCCCAAATGCAGAAGGTTCCCTACATGCTGGTTATCGGGGACAAAGAAGTCCAAGCAGGCACGGTTGCCGTACGCACCCGCGAAAGCGGCGACCGCGGTGCATCGCCCCTCGCCGAGGTTATTGCGAATCTTTCCCAGCAGATAAAGGACAAAAAATAAAGGAGCAGTGAGTCATGGCCATAGTTCATGTCTCCATCACCCCTATCGGCACCGGCAGCACTAGCATCAGCCCCTATGTTGCCGCTTGCCACACGGTGCTCCGCGCCAAAGAGGGGCTTAAGTGGCAACTTACCCCCATGGGGACTATTATTGAAGGCGAGCTTGCCGAGATTCTAGCCGTTATCCAAGAAATGCACGAAGTGCCCTTCGCACACGGCGCCCGGCGCGTCTCGACGCAGATAAAGATTGACGACCGCCGCGACAAAGATGCCACGATGCAGGGCAAGGTCGAGGCTGTGGAGGAAAAGCTCTAGGGACGGCCCTTGTGTGTTATGCACAGGGGCGTCCCTCTTCAAACAAGATCAAGGCGTAGCAGCACTAGGATGAACAAACGCCCAAGGGAGGCTGCACCAAAATTGGCGTGTGCGGCAAGAACGAGGACATCGCGAGTCTACAAGATACTATCATCTTTGCCCTGCAGGGCATCGCAGCTTACGCTACACATGCGCGTCAGCTCGGCTACAGCGACCCCGAAGTTGACGCCACAACTCACGCGGCCCTGTACACTACCCTTACCAATGTGAACTTCAACCTCGCAGATCACCTCAAGTTGGCCATGAAGGTGGGTACTGCGGCTGTCAAGGTGATGGACCTGCTTGATCGGGCGCATCTTGACCGCCTTGGCGTACCGCAGCCGGTAGTGGTCTCGCAGGATAAGGTTGAGGGGCACTGTGTTCTTGTCACCGGACACAATCTCTTGGCGTTAGAGGAGCTGCTGAAGCAGAGCGAAGGCAAGGGCGTTAACATTTACACCCATTTGGAAATGTTGCCTGCACACGGCTACCCGCATCTAAAGAAGTATCCTCACCTCAAAGGCAATGTGGGCAAGGCCTGGTACGACCAGCGCAAGGAGTTCGAGGAGTTCCTCGGCGCGCTTCTCGGCACCACCAATTGCCTGATGCCTATTAAAGGAACCTATTCCGACCGCTTCTTTGCCTATGATGTGGCGGGCCTAGAAGGGGTGCAAAGGATCGTGGGCGAAGACTTTTCGCCGCTAATCACCCGCGCCCTAGCCTTGCCAGTGGGAAATGTCAACTCAGAAAAGACTTTGACTACGGGTTTCCATCACCAGACTGTGCTCGGGATTGCGCCCGAAATTATCGCTGCGGTAAAGGCAGGCAAGATTAGGCGCTTCTTTGTGATTGCGGGTTGCGACGCGCCCGGCAAAGGTGGGGAATACTACAGGGCACTGGCCACCAGCTTGCCGCAGGACTGTGTTATCCTGACCACCAGTTGCGGCAAGTTCCGCTTTAACACGTGGACTTCGGCGCAGTGCCGACCAGTATCCCGCGCTATACAGACCTCGGCCGTGCAACAACAGCGGTTCGGCAGTGAAGCTTGCGGTTGCCCTAGCGGAGGCCTTCGGTTGCGGCGTTAACGACCTGCCCTTAAGTATTGTGCTATCGTGGTTTGAGCAAAAGGCTGTGGCCATTTTGCTAGGGCTGTTTAGCTTGGGCGTAACAAACATCTACATTGGGCCGAAACCGCCAGAGTTTTTACCCCGGGCGTAGTTGCCGCTCTACAGACCCATTTTAACTTGAAGCTAATCGGCAACGCTGCCGACGACATGGCGGTTATGCTCGGGGAGTAATTTCTAGCGCTTGACAGCCGTGCTTGCGCCAAAGTATAATCGACGAGAACAAAGTAGGAGCCATCCGCTTCTCACCTCGTCGACGTATCGGCAGGTTAATAGTGCGCAGTTTTTGCTGTGGTGCTTAGGGCGGGTGAGTTACACCCGCTCTTCATGTTACATTTCACAGGAGGTGGATACACCATTAACAAAGACGCAAAGACCGTTGAACCACAAGTAAACGAGGAAATTAGGGCCCGGGAAGTCCGTCTTATCGACGAAAACGGCGAACAGCTTGGTATTAAACTGTTCCGCGAGGCCTTGCGCATAGCGCAAGATAAGGGCTTAGACCTTGTAAACGTGGCCCCAACGGCCAAACCCATAGTCTGTAGGATTATGGACTATGGTAGGTTCAAATACGAACAGAGCAAAAAGGATCGCGAAGCGCGCAAGAAACAGCATGTCATCAACGTCAAGGAGCTTACCTTTAGTCCTAACATTGACGACCACGACCTAGAAACTAAGGCTCGTGCCGCCACGCAGTTCCTGAAAGATGGGGACCGCGTAAAGGTCACGGTGAGGTTTAGGGGGCGCGAAGTTTCGCACGCCGAGCGTGGCAAGCAGGTGCTCGCGGCTTTTTTCAAGCTGGTGCAGGACTTATCTACTATTGACCGCGAGCCACGTCTTGAGGGGCGGAATATGAGCATGTTCCTAAACGCGAAGAAACAACAGAGTTAATAGGAGGGCACACCATGCCAAAGGTTAAAACACACCGCGGCGCCGCCAAGCGGTTTAAAATTACCGGCACGGGCAAGGCGCTAAGGCGCAGCAATATGAAAAACCATCTCAATGAAGCGAAGACTTCAAAGCGCCTGCGGAACCTTCGCAAAACGCATCTTGTACACGCGACCGACATGGGTCGCCTCAAACAGCTTATTCCCTACAAGTTTTAGCTCCACAAAACACTGAGGAGGAACCACCATGGCACGTGTAAAGAAGGGCGTTACCGCCCGCGCTCGTCATAAGAAGATTCTCAAGTTGGCTAAAGGTTACTGGGGCGCCAAGAGCAAGCGGTTCAAGGTAGCCAACGAACAGGTTATGAAGGCGCTCTACTACGCCTTCCGCGACCGCAGGCGCAAGAAGCGGGACTTCCGCAGGCTCTGGATTACGCGTATCAATGCTGCCGCACGCATCAACGGCATGTCCTACAGCAGGCTAATGAACGGTCTCAAGAAAGCAGGCGTCGTCATGAATCGCAAGGTACTTTCGGATCTGGCCGTGCGCGAGCCAGCCTCCTTCGGTCAACTAGTCACTCTGGCTAAGCAGCAGTTCCAGCTATAAAGATGGGCAGCCGACAACGTGGATTTATCGGGCTGCCGAGTGAGGGCGTACAATGAAACTCACGTTCTCGCGTATGAGCCCCGCGCAGATTCTCGCGCTTACCTTTCTTGGCCTAATTCTCACGGGGACAGCTTTGCTAATGCTACCTTGGGCCTCTACGGGGGCCCCGGTGGGCTTTGTGGACGCGCTGTTCACGGCGACATCTGCGGTATGCGTGACCGGTCTGGCGGTAGTAGACACAGGCACCCGATATACCTTTTTTGGCCAATTTGTCATCATGCTGCTTATCCAGTTTGGAGGATTGGGCCTTATGACCATGGCCACCATGGTAGCCATGGTTTTAGGAAAGCAAGTTGCCTTCCGCGATCGGCTGATCATCCAAGCGGCCTTTAGCCAGTTTTCGCTCGAGGGCATGGTGAAACTGGCCCGCTACGTCGTCTTGTCTACGCTCACCATCCAATCTCTAGCTGCTTCAGTCTTGTTTATTCGCTTCCAGCCGCAGTTTGGCACGGTGCGAGGGCTGTGGTACGCAGTGTTTCACAGTGTATCTGCGTTCTGCAACGCAGGGTTTGACCTGTTTGGCAACTTCCAGAGCTTAGAGCGGTTTACTTCGGACATTACGGTGAACGTGGTCGTCATGTTCCTAATTATCTCCGGCGGCATAGGCTTTAGCGTGTTGGCGGATCTTTACAGCGAGCGCAGCCTGAAGGGGCTTGCACTCCACAGCGAGGTCGTGCTTAAAGTTACTGTGCTGCTGATCGTAATCCCAGCCGTCCTAATCGGTATTCTGGAGTGGAATGGTGCGCTCGCAAACTATGATCTGTCCGGTCGCGTGCTCGGCTCCTTGTTTACAGCGGTTACACCGCGCACGGCGGGCTTTAACACCGTGCCAACAGGAGCGCTCAGCGAGGCCACGGCCCTGCTCGTCATCATCCTAATGTTTATTGGGGCGTCGCCTGCGTCCACCGGCGGTGGCATTAAGACTACCACCTTTGCCATGGTAGTTCTTACGGTAATCGCTGCTGTGCGGGGGCAGGGAGATGTCGTTATCCGTGGTAGACGCATTGCCCACTCCATAGCTATTAAATGCTTAAGTATCGCGGCCATCTCGCTCGCCTTGGTGCTAACTACTACCTTTGTTCTGCTGTTGACAGAAGACGCTTCGTTCTTAGATACTCTCTTTGAGGCTGTTTCTGCGTTTGGCACTGTGGGCTTAAGTCGGGGCATCACCCCCACTCTTAGTACTATCGGCCGCTTAGCCCTAATAGTCACGATGTTTGCCGGGCGTGTGGGGCCTTTGACATTGGTGTTGGCGATAATTGCGAAGCCCGATCCCTGCTCGGCATCAGTGCGTTATCCCGAGGGGAAAATAATCGTAGGTTAGAGGAGTCAGGTATTATGAAGCAGTTCGCGGTGATTGGGTTGGGACGATTTGGATCAAGTGTGGCTAGGACACTTCATGCTGCCGGGCATCAGGTGCTCGGTATAGACGAGTCCGAAGAGCGCGTACGCCACAATCTAGACAACTGCACTCGCGCGGTAGAGGCTGACGCCACGGACGAGCAAGCCTTGCGGGCACTGGGCATCCGCAATTTTGACACGGTCATTGTGGGTGTGGGTGGCGATATTCAAGCGAGCATTCTTGTAACTTTGATGCTCAAGGAGCTCGGCGTAAAACATGTGCTGGCTAAGGCACAGAGTGAACTGCACGGACGCGTGCTCTACAAAATCGGCGCTGACCGCGTAGTTTTTCCGGAGCGCGATATGGGCAGCAGAGTAGCCAAGAGTCTTGTGGCCACAAACATTTTGGAGTACATAGAGCTTGCCCCTGACATTAGTATCCTCGAGTTTATGGTGGGTCCTACCATGGTGGGACATAGTCTGCGCCAGCTCGATTTTCGCAATAAGTATCAGGCTAACATTATTGCCGTAAAACGCGGGGATGAGTTTAGCCTTGCGCTTAAAGCGGACGAGAAAATCGAAGAAGGCGATGTGCTCGTAGTGGTTGGCAAGAATGACGATCTCCGGCGTCTTGAGCGAGTCTAAATTGGAAGTGGCTGTAACATCCCCTGACAACCGCTGGGTACGCTTAGTCCGCAAACTGGCTACCGCGCAGGGGCGGGACAAGCAGCAAGCGTTTGTGGTTGAAGGCGTGCGGGCAGTGCGGGAAGCGGTGTTGTGCGGACAGACGGTAGTCGTCCTAGTGGATGAAGCCATGTGTCATCAGACGGGCATAATCGAACTAGTGTACTTGTCTGCTCCGGTGCCGGTCATAAGCGTAACCACGGACATATTCTTGACGCTGAGCGATACCAAAACTCCGCAGGGCGTGCTGGCTGTGGTCAGGGACATTGCCACTTCACTAGATGCGTTGCTCTCTCGCCCCCCTCCGCTGGTGGTGGTGTCGGCTGGGCTGCAGGATCCCGGCAATATGGGCACTCTTATTCGCCTAGCGGATGCGGTTGGTGCAGCTGCATTCGTAGCTCTCCGCGGCAGCGTCGACATCTACAACCCCAAAGTAGTACGCGCTACTATGGGGTCGCTTTTCCATCTGCCAGTCTGCCATGACATCGACGACAACCTGCTGCTTAACGCTCTGCTCCAAGGCGGTTACAGCATAGTCGCCTCCGACGTGCAGGGTAAAACGGCGCACTTTGACCGAGAGTTCAGGCAGCCCTTAGCTGTGATCTTTGGCAATGAAGGCAGCGGTCTGTCTTCGCTGTGGCTCGAGCACGCTGAACTGGTGCGGATTCCTATGCCCGGCAGGGCAGAATCTCTAAATGTGGGCGTAGCGGCAGGCGTGCTGTTATACGAAGTTCTCAGACAATGGCGCCAAACTTCTCCCCCTGCCTCCTTGTAGGGGATACCTTTCCGTGTTATACTCCCTATAGGAGAAACGAGAGGGTGTGTCCGCGTGAGAGTGTTGACCGCCGCTGTTTACTGGAGGGTGTTTGAAAGTACCGGTTCTGTTTTCGCATATCTCATGTACAGGAAATTAGCCTTCAACTAGGACGTAAGACAGAGTCCGGTAGTTGTCGAGAAAGCCGCGAGTTGACCTCGTCCCTACAGGGGTGGGGTCACTTTTCTTAAAGGAGGAAACTAAGTGGAGTTAATAGATAGGCTCAAACGCGTGGCCGC
>QLUS01000040.1 GCA_018725535.1 Bacillota bacterium | reverse complement strand
GAGCTTTTTGCTTCAGGCGCTCGATTATTGCATAGCGCGTTACGACAAGGGCTGCTCGCGAAGCAGCAGGCTCCGTCCCTTTTGCTTCCCTTTTGCTTCCGTCCCTTTTGCTTCTTTTGCTTCAAGGCCAAGCAGGGCCTCGCCGACGTAGTGCACGTCGCCTGCACCCATTGTTAGCAACAGGTCGCCGTCCCGTAGCCGTGTCGCGAGGAAAGCGGCGGCGTCCTCCAAGGCTCCTATATAGTGAACCGACGACCGCTCGGCCTTCATTTTATTTACGAGATGCTGTGAGCTTATGCCGTGGGTGTTTTGTTCGCGCGCGGCGTAAATATCTGTGATGATTACCTCGTCCGCGTCGTCAAAGCATGCCGCGAACTCGCAGAGCAAGGCCTTAGTACGCGTGTAGGTATGGGGCTGAAACACGACTACCGCGCGCTCGGGAGCGAGAGCGCGAGCGGCAGCTAAGGTGGCGCGGATTTCCGTGGGGTGATGCGCGTAGTCGTCGATGATTGTCGCGCCGCGGAACTTGCCCTTAGTCTGAAAGCGGCGGCGAGTCCCCCTAAAAGCTTTTAGAGTAGCGGCCATCGTGGCAAAAGGGATACCTAAGTGACTGCCCACGGCTAGACCTGCCAAAGCATTCGATATGTTATGCCGCCCCGGTACGCCTAGGGTGACGCGTCCCAAATTCTCTTCGCGGTAACAGACGTTAAACAGGCTCTCGCCCGAGGGGCGGAGCTCTATCTCTGTAGCCCACCAGTCTGCGCCTTGCGTGAGGCCATAGGTTGCCACAGGGCATTTTGCGGCCGCGAGGATCTCCCGCACATTTGCGTCATCCCGACAGGCGACTAACAGGCCGTGCTCGGGGATGAGCTTGGCAAAGCGCAGGAAGGCGGCTTTGATATGGTAGATGTCGCCGAAATAATCGAGGTGGTCGGCATCAATATTAAGAATCACTCCGAGCATGGGACGCAGCGCCAAAAATGTCTCAACGTACTCACAGGCTTCCGCCACGAAGTATTCGCTGCTCCCTACCTTGACATTGCCGCCTAAGGCATCGAGTTCGCCACCGATTAACACGGTCGGGTCGAGCCCAGCATGCTCGAACAGCAGGCCAACCAGCGCCGTGGTTGTCGTCTTGCCGTGCGAACCGCTGATGGCAATGCCATACCTCGCCTCCCCCATCAGGGCACCTAGGAACTCCGCGCGGGTGAGAACGGTCGCGCCAATGCGCCTAGCTTCCGCTAGCTCGGGGTTATCTGGCCTGATGGCCGCAGTAAACACAACCACTTCCGCACCCCGCACATGCTCTTTAGCATGGCCCAGGTAGAATGTGGCACCGTCCTTAACCAAGCGCCGGGTGAGATCCGACTGCTTTAGGTCAGAGCCCGACACTTGCCAACCTCGTTTAAGCATAATTGCCGCTAGCGCGCTCATGGAGATACCGTCAATGCCGATGAAGTGGATGTGTTCGGGGGTATGTAGGATCGCTATGTTCATGGTGGCCCTCCCGCCTCCCTTCCTTTTATGATGTCGCGCTAAACATAGATTGTACTATGCTAAAGAGGGTTACTCTGCACATGCGACAACTTGGTCAACATATGTTATCATGTTTCCGTTCAGCAAAACTGTTAAGTCCGCATTTTCTAAGGGGGAAAACACGTGCAGATTAACGCATCACGACTCGTTGACAACTTTCTTAAACTAGTACAAATTGACTCCGCCCCGCGCGCGGAAGCAGAAATGGCGGCGGAGATTATCAGGCAGTTGCAGGGCCTTGGCGTAGCGGCGCACATGGATAATGCCGGGGCGTTAGTTGGGGGGAACGCGGGGAATGTTATCGCGAAACTTCCCGGGAAGTCGGACAAGCCGACAATCATGTTCTCCGCCCATATGGATAGAGTAGAACCAGGCCTAAAGATTAAGCCTGTGATCAGGGACGGGGTTATTTACAGTGATGGCAGCACGATTCTTGCCGCTGACGATGTGGCGGGCATTGCCGCTATCATTGAAGCCATTTATGTCCTGAAAGAAACCCAAACAGAACATGGGCCGCTCACGTTTGTGTTTACCATTGGCGAAGAGGGCGGGCTGCACGGCGCCAAGAATCTCGACTACAGCCAGCTCAATGCTGATTTTGGCTACGCGCTCGACAGCAGCGGGCCTGTAGGCTCTGCCATCATCCAAGGCCCTGCCCAAGACAAAATAGAAGCCGTCATCTACGGCAAAGCAGCGCATGCGGGGGTTAATCCCGAGGACGGCATCAACGCCATTGTAGCCGCAAGTCGCGGTATTGCAGAGATGAAGACGGGCCGCATAGACCATGAGACGACGGCTAATATCGGCACCATTAAGGGCGGTACAGCCACGAACATTGTGACCGATAAAGTAGAAATCCTCGCTGAAGCACGCAGCCTACAGAACGACAAACTAGAGCGCCAGTCGCAACATATGCGGGAGTGTCTCGAGCAAGCGGCAGCGGCAATGGGTGCGCGAGCCGAGGTCAAAATAGCCCGTATGTATTCGGCTTTTCGCCTTGATGCAAGCGCCCCCGTCCTTGCCTTGTTTAAGCGCGCTTGCCGTAAGGTTAACCTGAGCGGTGAGTTAATCCCTTCCGGCGGCGGCAGCGACGCCAATATCTTTAACGCTAACGGTATCCCGACGGCGAACATCGGCATTGGCTACAAGAAGGTGCACACTACAGAGGAAAATATCGCCATCAAAGATCTTGAGGCAGTGGCGCGGCTGACATTAGAGCTGATAACTTAGGGCTAGCGCCCTCCCATTCCCTTGATTTGGAGGATTGCCGCATGGAAAAGTTTAGGCAGGAGATAGCCCGTAAACTCGCACCCCTCCTCAATATGAGCAGTGAAGCGGCGCGCGCGCTGATGGAGGTGCCGCCTAATCCCGCTTGGGGAGACATCGCCATCCCCTGTTTCTCCTTCGCTAAAACTCTGCGTAAAGCGCCACAGGCAATTGCACTCGATTTGGCCAAGGCGGCAGACTTCGGCGGCTTAGCCAGCAGTGTCGAGGCCACGGGAGGGTACCTCAATCTTACGCTGGAAAAGGCGGCAGTCACACGTCATATTATGCAAGGCATCCTCCAGGACGGGGCTTCCTTTGGCTTTACAAACAAAGGGGCGGGGAAAACCGTAGTTATCGACTTCTCCTCGCCGAACATCGCTAAGCCATTTGGCATTGGTCACTTGCGCACTACAGTGATTGGGCACAGCCTGTCGCGCATTTACAGCGAACTCGGTTACCGGGTGGTGCGCGTTAATCACCTTGGCGACTGGGGAACGCAGTTTGGCAAACTAATCGTGGCCTACAAACTGTTGGCTAAAGATGACGAGCTTATTTCCGATCCCATAGGGACGTTGTTTAGAATCTACGTCGAATTTCACCGCCGCGCGGAGAGCAGCCCCGAGCTTTTGGAAGAAGCGAGGGTGTGGTTTAGGCGGCTGGAAGAAGGCGACGAAGAGGCACGGTCGCTGTGGCAGCGGTTTGTGGAAGTAAGCCTCAAGGAATACCAGCGTGTCTATGATCTGCTGGGCGTAGAATTTGACTACTGGCTTGGCGAGAGCTACTATGAGCCGCTCCTAGCATCAACAGTCGCCGCAGTTGAGGCACAGGATCTTACGACCGTCTCAGACGGCGCGGTCATCGTAGACCTAGCCGACTACGGCATGCCGCCGTGTCTCTTGCGCAAAACCGACGGCGCTACTCTCTATGCCACGCGGGACATCGCCGCCGCCTTGTATCGCGACAAGAAACACCACCCGGAACTTATGCTCTATGTGGTAGGGCAGGAGCAGACGCTTCACTTTAAGCAGGTAAAGCAAGTTCTCACCCTGATGCGCACTCCTGCAGGCGAAAAGCTCGTACACGTGCCGTTTGGGCTGTTTAAGTTTCCTGAAGGCAAGATGTCTACGCGCCAAGGCAATGTCATTTTCCTCGAGGATGTGTTGGCGCGCGCGGTTGATTTGGCGTTAGTGGTTATTCACGCCAAAAACCCGGAGCTAGAGAACAAGCGAGACATCGCGCAGCATGTCGGTGTGGGGGCCGTTGTCTTTGGAGACCTTAAACACGGGCGTATTAAAGATGTCTTGTTTGACTGGGATGAGATGCTTAATTTTGACGGGGAGACCGGCCCCTATGTGCAGTACACACACGCGCGGGCTTGCTCGATTTTGCGTAAGGCTGCGGTCGCCCCGGCGCTTAGCGACGAGGCTGCGCTGACGGACGAGTATGCCTTGCCGCTGATAAAACTTCTAGGCGAATTCCCGCAAATTATTGCGCGGAGTGCCTCCGAGTACGAACCATCGGTAGTCGCGCGCTACGTGCTAGATGTTGCCGCTCTCTTTAACCGCTATTACCACAATGTGCGCATTCTCGGGGGGGAAAAGGACGCCTCAGCGACGCGTCTCGCGGTTGTTCTGGCGACGCAACGGATACTCGCACGCGGCCTATACCTGTTGGGTGTGACTGCGGTAGACAAGATGTAAGAATCGGCTGCGAAAGGACTGGTCTCTATGCAAGAGTGGAGTGCGGGAGGAATCGTCTTCTGGGGCAGAGACGTGCTAGTCCTGACGAACTTTCGCGGCGATGCGGTCTTCCCCAAGGGGCACCTTGAGCGAGGCGAGACACCTGAGCAGGCGGCATTGCGCGAGGTGGCAGAGGAAGCGGGGATACGCCCGCGTCTGCTTGCTCCACTGGGTACTACGGAATACACAGTCTTTTCGCCGAAGGACAGAACACGCCACAACAAAACCGTGTATTGGTTTCTGATGCAAGCGGACACTAATTACATAAAGTGCGATGGCTACGAGATTATTGCCGGTCAATATGTCTCCGTCGAGCAGGCAGAGCGCATGTTGACCTATGACTTAGACCGTGAGAAACTAGTCTTAGCATATGAGGAACTGCAGCGTCGACTTTTGGGTTCATGAAAGCGAGGCAAAGCTATGCACACTAACCGTATCGAAACTTTAGCGGCAAACTTGCGGGGGCGAAATATCTGTGCCGCTGCGGTTTTACCAAGCGCAGGGTTGTTCTATCTCACGGGCATGGCGACTTACCTAAGTGAACGTCCGCTGCTCTTCGTCTTTACGGCGGCGGGCGGGGTTTTGGCGGTATGCCCTGCCTTTGAAGCGGAACGCGTGCGCAGGGATTCCGGCGTGCACAACCTTTTCACTTATACTGACGAGGAAAGTGCTGGTGCCGGGTTTGAACGGCTAGCCCGCCATATAGGAGAGATTAATCTCTTAGCCATGGAGTTTCAGGCGGCGCGTGTGCTCGAGTACAAACTTTTGGAGAACTCTTGTGGCGTTAAGCAACTCACGGACTTGCGCCCGATTCTCTCGCTGCAGCGCATGCGCAAGGAGCCAGCCGAAATCAACAAGCTGCAACAAGCCGCGCAAATGGCCGACGCGGCGATGGCTGTCGTAGAGCAAAACCTCGCGCTTGGGATTACCGAAGTGCAGATTGCCGAGGCGGCGGAGAATTTTGTCAAGGCACGCGGCGGCCGCATGTCTTTTGTGAGCATTATCGCGGGGGAGCGCACGGCGCTGCCACACGCGTCGACCAGCACCCGCCCGCTTAGGGCGGGGGATGCAGTGGTCGCTGATCTCGGTTGCCTAGTAGACGGCTACACCAGCGACATTACGCGCACTTTCTTGCTGGGGGATGCTAGCGCGGAACTTCTACAGATAGGCGCGGTTGTCTTTGAGGCTAATCGGCTCGCGCGGGAAGCTGTGGGCGTGGATGTAGAGGCGGGCCATATCGACGCTGTGGCGCGCAGCTGCATTTCGCTTGCGGGGTATGGGGAGTTCTTTACGCATCGCACCGGCCACGGATTAGGCTTAGAGGTACATGAGGAACCCTACATCGTGGGTGGTAGCCTTGAGAAACTGCAGGTAGGACATACCTTTACTATTGAACCGGGGATTTATCTCCCCGGCATAGGCGGCGTACGCATTGAAGACGACGTGTGTGTCACCGCTACAGGAGCCCTGAGCCTTACAACCTACCCGCGCGCAGTGAAAGTGGTTAAGCTTTTATGCTCGACAGACTAAACCACCTCCTCGGGGGTACGCTTAGTTTTGACGAGCCAATGAACAGGCATACTTCTTTTCGCATCGGGGGACCGGCGGACGCGTTGTTTGTCCCGCGCGATACATACGAACTCAAGCGTGCGCTGAAGGGTGCGCAGGAACTTGGCATTGGCGTAACCTTTATCGGCAACGGGAGTAATCTCTTGGTGCGTGATGGCGGCATCAGGGGCCTAGTTATTAAGTTGTCGGGCACCTTAGACTACGTGCACGTGCTTGGCACTAGCTTGCGGGCCGGGAGCGGAGTGCTCTTGTCTACCCTTGCGCATGTGGCAGTGGAGGCGGGGCTCGCAGGACTTGAGTTTGCGGCGGGCATCCCGGGGACGCTAGGCGGAGCGCTCAATATGAATGCCGGTGCCTACGATGGCGAGATGCAGGACGTAGTAAGCGCGGTGCGAGCGCTAACTCTAGCGGGCGAGGAAGTAGAGCTTAAAGGCGAAGAATTAGGCTTCGGCTACCGTCACAGCGCGCTTAAGGCAAGAACCCTCGTGGCAGTTGAGGCGACTTTGTCGCTTGTGGCGGGAGATAGGGAAACAAGCCTAGCACGCATTACAGAGCTAAACCGTTTGCGCCGCGAAAAGCAGCCGATTGCACTTCCTAGCGCCGGGAGCGTCTTTAAGCGGCCGCCGGGGCACTTCGCGGGCAGGCTGATTGAGCAGGCAGGGCTAAAGGGATGCCGCATTGGTGACGCGGAAGTCTCCACCTTGCATGCTGGTTTTATTGTTAATATAGGTAATGCTACGGCGCGCGATGTGCTGGACCTGATTTTTCACGTGCAGTCTAGGGTGCGCGAGCAAAGTGGTATTTTGCTGGAACCCGAGGTGCGCGTTATTGGCGAAGATAAACGGGAAGGGGCGTGAGGTGTTGCATGGCTAGTCTAGCGGGAGAAAAGGCGAGCGAGCTTTATCTTTCGGGCTATAATTGCGCTGAGGCGGCGTGGCTCGCCCTCAGCCAAGATCTCGAGCAGAAGGAACAGGCTTTTGGGCTGCGGCTGAGTTCCGGGTTTGGCGGCGGAGCAGCCTGCGGCAGTCTCTGCGGCGCTGTGGCTGGTGCGGTGATGGCGATTGGGCGCTGGTACGGCCGCGAGCTAGGCGGTGCCAGAGCCGGAGATGCCAACAAGTTGACGAAGGCGCTGGTGGAGGCTGTGCAGGCCAAGTACGGCTCGGTTAACTGCGCTGATATGAAACCTAAGGGCGAAAACTATCGCGACACTTGTGCCGAGTATGTAGCATTTTGTGTGGCTAAGGCCGAAGAACTTATGGACAAGGGCGTAACAGACGACGACTGCGGCTGAAGCTAAAGACTTGCGCGGGTCGCGCAAGCAAAAGTTGCCTAAGTTGTTAGGCAGCTAAATAACAAATGGTCGGGGCGACACGATTTGAACGTGCGGCCTCACGGTCCCGAACCGTGCGCTCTACCAAGCTGAGCCACGCCCCGATGTGCGTGTAACCATTATAGCACTAAGAAAAAAAAAGACAACGGCGGCAGGATTATTCGCACTAAATGTCAAATTATGAAGCCGAGTAAGCTGGAGGTGTCCCGCATGTACAACAAACTCTGTCCGTGGTGCGACCGCCGCTCGTATTCCGCTACACAGGAAGGCATCTGGAACTGCCCTTATTGCGGGGAGGATATAACGAGTACACCGGGCGCAACCGGGTACAATGAGTATCCTCCGGGGCACGAGCCCAAGAAAGACGAGAAGAAGTAGACAAACGAAATGCGCATCAACAATATCCTAATCGCCCCGCCGCTAGTGGCAGCGCCCATGGCGGGGATTACTGACCAAGCCAATCGCCTGATTGCGCGCGAGTTTGGTGCGGCTTGGGTTGTTAGTGAAATGATTAGCTGCAAAGGCATAATCTACGACCAGGCCAAGACATGGGAGCTCATGGAAGCAAATGAACCTCTTGCTGTGCAGTTGTTTGGCTCTGTCCCAGCAGAAGTGGCGGAAGCGGCAGCCATGGTGGCCGCGAAAACAAAGCCCCTAGCGATAGACATTAATATGGGGTGTCCAACACCGAAGATTGTCAAAGGGGGAGACGGGGCGGCTTTGCTGCTTAACCCTAAACTAGCGGGGGAGATCGTGCGCCAGACTGTAGCGGCAGTCAGCATCCCGGTAACGGTCAAGACTCGCAAAGCTTGGGATGCCAATTCGCCGGATTGTCTTAGCCTCGTGCGCGAAGTAGAGGCTGCGGGGGCGGCAGCCATAACCATTCATGGGCGGACGCGGGACCAGTTCTATTCGGGCAAGGCCGATTGGGGCATTATCCGCGCGGTAAAAGCGACCGTAAGTGTACCTGTCATCGGCAATGGGGATGTGACTTCGGCTGCGGAAGCAAAGCGCATGTTTGAGGACACGGGGTGCGATGCGGTGATGGTCGGCCGCGCTGCCATTGGTAACCCCTGGCTCTATCGGGATATTGCGCGCTCGCTGCTGGGATTAGCGCCGCAAGCTCCCCCCTCCTTGGTTGAGCGCATAGCAGTGGCACGTCGGCACCTCGCCATGGCGATCGAGCGCAAGGGCGAGTATCGCGGTATCCGAGAAATGCGTCTGCAGTTAGCGTGGTACCTAAAAGGGCTGCCGCGAGCGGCGCGGATTCGCGACGCGATAAACAAGGCCGATACTGTGGGAGAGATTGAGAGCATTTTTTTAGCCACGATTGAATGACGCGCCGTAGGGCGCGTTTTTTGTGTGCCGAATCACTTTTGCCGTGCAAAAGTGAGGGGTATCTGCTAAAATGTATGTATACAATGTTGTGCACAGGGGGAACCGCCATGCCATATGTAAGAGTTGGGGATAAACTCGTGAGCCGCGACAAAATCATGCGCACTATAGACAAAATTCTCCAGCGCCGTTCTGCCGGTATGTCACAGCAGGGAGTGGCATACGAAATGAACATTGACCGCAGTTTTATTTCGCGGTTAGAAACAATGGGCGAGCTACGTAAAGGCGGCAAAGTGGCGCTGATTGGTTTCCCCGTGGCGAATAAGGCAGAGTTAGCAGACGTGGCGCAGGAGTACGGCGTGGACCACATCTTTCTCATGTCGGAAGAGGAACGGTGGGACTGGGTGCGTGCGAAGACCGGGGCAGAGCTCCTAAACGAGATTATGGGCCTCGTGGGCACAATGCGGGCCTTTGACACAGTAATTATGATCGGCTCCAACATGCGCATCAAACTAGCAGAGGCTGTAGTCGATAAGCAGATTATTGCGATCATCCTAGGTGAAACACCCTTACGGGAAGACAAGTACGTTGACCCAGAGGTGCTGCGGAACTTGCTGAAGGGGCTGAAGGATTGAGGCGGCGGACGGCGACAGCGGAAGGCGGAAAGCTTACAGCGGGCAGCGGACAGCGGACAGCGGAAAGCGGAGGGAGGTCCCCACATTGAAACGAGTAGTCAGCGTTAGCCTAGGGTCGTCGAAGCGCAACCATGCCGTAGAAGCGGAGTTGCTTGGCGAACGGTGCGTAATTGAGCGCATTGGCACAGACGGTAATCTGCAGCGGGCCATTGAGCTCGTAAAGCAGCTTGACGGCAAGGTGGACGCCTTTGGCATGGGCGGCATCGATCTCTACGTACAGGCAGGCGGCAGGCGCTATATGCTCAGGGAGGCCAAGCAGATTGCGCGAGCGGCGCGCATCACGCCAATTGTAGACGGCACCGGTCTCAAAGACACGCTTGAGCGCAAAGCCATTACGTTTCTTGAGGACACATACGGCTTGCAGTTAGGAGGCCGCAACGTCCTGATGATGTGCGCGGCAGATAGGTTCGGCATGGCTGAGACCTTTGCGCTGCGCGGAGCAAAGCTCACTCTAGGGGATCTTATTTTTACTGTGGGGCTGCCTATCCCCTTACACAGTCTGAGGGCACTAGGACTGGTGGCGCGCGTGTTAGCTCCCGTTCTTACGCAGCTGCCGTTTGCGTATCTTTATCCTACCGGTGCGGCGCAAGAGACAACCGTGAGCCGTGGCCAGCAGTTTTTTGCGGCTAACGAGATAATCGCGGGGGACTTTCACTTTATTCGTCGCTTTATGCCGCAGAGTCTAAAAGGGAAAATCATTGTGACCAATACGGTAACCACAGATGACGTAACGCTTTTAAGCGAACGTGGGGTTAAATTGCTAGTTACGACAACCCCTGAGTTTAACGGGCGCTCCTTTGGCACTAACGTGCTGGAGGCTCTGTTGGTGGCTTTGTCGGGCTCACCACATACGGCGCTGTCTGCTCGCGGCTATGAGGAGCTGCTTAACAAACTAGACTTTAAACCACGGATTAAAGAACTCGCTTGAGAAAGTGATGCACCGCGGAGGACGATGGGAGATGTTCACCACAGAGTACACAGAGAACAAAGAGGGATCAAAGGGTGTGTGCCCTTTTGGTTCTTAGTTCCTGCTCTGCGACCTCTGTGCCTCTGTGGTGAAAACGACCTTTCTCTGTGGTTAATCGGTATGAAAAGGAGTCTGTGTATGACGAAGTTTGCTTTTATACTGCACCCCATTGTAGCGGATGACATCGCCCGCAAGTTTAAGTTCACGAAGCGGTGGCCAGAGAGTTGGAAAGAAAAATTCGTGCGCTTTATGCCGCCCCTTAAGGTGTCCCACATCACGGGGGTGCGCTCGGAGCATGCGGCTACCGAAGGCTACTTTGTGGCTTGCCCGCTCACTTCGCGTCAGCTACTGGGCGAAGTGTCAACCGACGAAGCGATCAAGAAGATTGTGTGGGCAGGGCGCATCGCCGAGAAGCTGGGAGCGGATATTGTTGGGCTTGGCGCTCTCACCTCAGTAGTAGGGGACGCTGGCATCACCGTAGCCGATAACCTAAAGATTGGCGTTACTACCGGCAACAGCTACACTGTGGCTACCGCAGTGATGGCCTCGCGTCTAGCGGCCAAGAAGATGGACATAGAGATAAGTGAGGCTCATGTAGTTGTGGTGGGGGCCACGGGTTCCATTGGGCAGGTATGCGCGCGGTTGATGGCCAAGGATGCGAAGCATCTGACGTTAGTGGCGCGTAATCTCGAGCGCTTGGTACAGGTTACTAAGCGAATTGGCGACGAAAGCGGTATAACTCCCGCCGTTACCGCAGATGTTAACGCTAGCCTCGCTACTGCTGACATAGTCATCGCAGTGACGAGCGCGCTAGACTGCGTGGTTGACCCGCGTCTGCTTAAGCCCGGCGCGGTAGTGTGTGACGTAGCGCGTCCGCGTGACGTGTCGGAGGAGGTAGCGAAGCTAAGGCCAGACGTCCTAATTGTCGACGGCGGCGTGGTAGAAGTGCCGGGGGACGTGAATTTTCGTTTTAACTTTGGTTTTCCGCCGCGCATGTCTTACGCTTGCATGGCCGAGACCATGGTGTTGGCGCTGGAGGGTAAAGTCGGGGACTATTCATTGGGTAGAGACATCAGTCTAGAGCAGGTAGAGGAAATCACGCAGTTGGCCGACAAACACGGGTTTAAGCTAGCGGGGTTTAGGAGCTTTGAACGCGCGGTAACCGACGAAAAAATAGCCGAAATCCGCACGCGCGCGGGGTTACGTTGACATATGGCAGGTGGTCAGCATAGAATCATGCCAGTAGAGGAGAAAGAGGGTCGGATAATGAGCGAGAAAGAAGTTCTGTTGACAGCGGAAGGGCGTAAGAAACTCGAGGACGAGCTTGAACACCTAAAGATGTCTAAGCGTCCGGAAGTCGCTGAGCGTATTCGCGAGGCGATTGGGCATGGCGATATTACGGAAAACAGCGAGTATGATGATGCTAAGAACGAACAAGCTTTCGTAGAAGGGCGCATACTAACCCTTGAAAGCATGCTTCGCAACGCGCGCCTGATCAACACGACGGAGTTAGATCACACTGTGGTAGCGGTGGGTTCTACCGTAATTTTGTACGATGTAGAGGCAGAGGAAGAGCAAGAATACACTTTGGTGGGCTCTGCGGAGGCTAGTCCACTGCAACATAAAATTAGCAATGAATCGCCGGTGGGACGCGCCGTGATGGGCAAAAAGGCTGGCGACACGGTTGAAGTGTCCGTACCTGTAGGTGTGCTCAAATACGAGGTGCGAGAGATTAGGTAATTTCCCGCGCGTTTTTTGTTGCAAAGTAAAAAACGGCGTGGTAAACTAAAACTCGTGTCGTCGCAACAAGCGGTGGCGTGATCCTTGAAAACTGAACAATGCAGGCGCAACGGTGGGGAGCGGCTGACGGCTTACAGCTGACAGCTTACAGCTC
>QLUS01000004.1 GCA_018725535.1 Bacillota bacterium | reverse complement strand
AGGCCCAGGTTTTTCGCGCCGTCATTACAGGCGTTAGTGCGGGCGAGGTTAGCGTAATATTCACTGAGCAACTAGTAAGCCCCGAGGCCAAATTAGGGGTGACTCTGTTGCAGGGAATGCCTAAGGGGGACAAGCTCGAGTTTATTATCCAGAAGGCGGTAGAGCTCGGAGTGGTGCGCGTGATGCCTGTAGCCTGCAGCCGTTCTATAGCCACGCTTCCCCACGCTAAAGCCGCCGCGCGCGTTACGCGCTGGCAGGCAATAGCGTCGGAGGCAGCGAAACAGAGCGGCCGCGCCATTGTCCCTGAGATAAGCTTGCCGCTTGACTTCTCCTTAGCGGTAGCTCAGGCGACAGCTTCTTTAAAGCTTGTGGCCTACGAGGTGGACGGCCATGGATTGAAAGAAGTCCTGCGGCGCACTAGTGCGGGGGGCAGCAGCATAGGCAGTGTGGTCTGTCTGGTGGGGCCGGAAGGCGGTCTGTCGCGAGACGAAGTAGATCGCGCGCGCGCGTGCGGTTTCATCCCCGTTACGCTCGGGCCTAGGATTCTCAGGACGGAGACCGCAGCACTTGCTCTGCTAAGCACAGTGATGTATGAGCTCGGAGACATGGGAGGTCAAAATGACGACGGTGGGGTTTCACACCCTCGGCTGCAAAGTTAACCAACAAGAAACAGGTGCGCTCGCGGCCCGCTTTCAGGTCGCAGGTTTCCAAGAAGTGTCCTTTACAGAGCGCGCGGACGTATATGTGATCAATTCTTGCGCCGTGACTGGCGAGGCCGAGCGCAAGTCGCTTAGTCTCGCGCGGCGTCAGAAGCGGCGATACAGCGAAGCGATAGTGGTATTGGCGGGCTGCTGCCCGCAGGTGTCGCTTGAGAAGGCCACAGAGGCGGGAGTAGACCTGCTGGTAGGCAGCAACGACAAAGCCAAGATTGTGGAGCTCGTGACAGAGCAGCTACAGGACAGAAGCACTGCGGTTACTTTGGTTACGCCGTGGTCTAGCGATACTCCCTTTGAGGTGATTTCGGAGGATTTCAGCTCATCGCGCGTGCGAGCCACGCTGAAAGTCCAGGACGGGTGCGACCAATACTGCGCCTACTGTATTATTCCTTATGCCCGAGGCCGGGAGCGTTCGCTCCCGCTCAGCGCGTCTGTAGAGCAAGTGCGAGGTCTCGTCGCGCAGGGATTCCGTGAAATTGTGTTGAGCGGCATTCATCTAGGAGCCTACGGGCGCGACCTTACCCAAGCGACTTCTCTCGCTAACCTAATAGCCGCACTCTCTGCTGTAGAGGGCCTGCAGCGCTTGCGCTTAGGGTCGGTGGAGCCGAACGATATTACCGCTCCCTTACTGCAGCAGTTTAGAGAGAACAGAAAGCTTTGCGCCCATATCCATCTTCCTTTGCAGAGCGGAAGTAATGGCGTACTTAGCCGAATGGGGCGACGCTACACGGCGGAGGAATACCTTGCCGTGGTGAACAGTTTGCGCGAGGCTAGACCAAACATAGGGATTACGACTGATATCATGGTTGGTTTCCCGGGTGAAAGCGAAGCCGAGTTTGAGGAGACCATTGCCCTAGTTTCGCGAATAGGTTTTTCGCGCTTACATGTCTTTAGGTATTCGCGCCGCGACGGTACGCCTGCAGCCGCGATGCCCGTCCAAATCTCGGCGGCAGTAAAGACAAAGCGAGCGGCTACGCTGCAAGCAGAGTCCCTAGTTGAGGCACTGAAATTTAACCGAGGCTTGATAGGGCGACAAATAGAAGTGCTGGTGGAATCTAGCGAAGGCGATGAATGCGCAGGGTACACGACGTCCTACGTTAAGGCGTATCTCCCGCTTAGCGTCGGTACGATAGGCGACATCGTTACTGTCCGAGTCATCTCTGCCACATCTCTAGGCGTAAAGGCAGCAGGAGTTCGTTGCGTGGAGCAGAATATACAGTAACAGAAGAAGTGAGGTGAGCGATTTGTCTTGTGTTTTCTGTCGGATTGTAGCGCGGGAGATACCCGCCAGCATCCTCTACGAGGACGATCATGTGGTTGGCTTTCGCGACGTTAACCCCGTAGCTCCCGTGCACATCCTCGTTGTCCCTAAGGTGCACGTACCGCGTGTGGATGCTCCGGAAGTGTGCGAGCTTAAACTTGGCGACCACATTTTCCGCGCTATCGGCGATATTACTCGGCGGGAGGGCCTGCAGGAGGGCGGATTTCGCGTCGTCAGCAATGCCGGCAAGGGCGGGGGACAGACCGTAGACCACCTTCATTTCCATATACTGGCCGGGAGGAGCTTGGCGTGGCCGCCGGGCTAGGGTTGACACTGCCCTTTGCTGTGCTACAATAATAAAAGGCATGGTATTAAAGTCCGAGACTTCTCCGAGCAGTTGTTAGTGGCGGAGGGAGGGAAATTTAATGTCAGAAGTTAAGATTCGCAAAGACGAAAGTCTTGACCAAGCGCTAAAACGCTTTAAGCGTCAGTGCCAGAGGTCAGGGGTTATGTCTGAAGTGCGTAAGCGTGAGCATTATGAAAAGCCTAGTGTGCGCAGGAAGAAGAAATCCGAAGCAGCGCGTAAGCGCAAGTTCACCTAGCTCCCTCTCGCCTTGGTCACTCTCACGGAGGCGTTGCCGTCGGCAGCGCCTTTTTGCTGCGTTAATAGTGCTGTAAGCGCGTTTTTCTACATATTTTTCTAGGAGGAGGTGATCTACGTGGCGAGGTTGCGTCGCCTGTTTGGCTCGGTGCTTGATCTGCCGCAGGATGTTTTTCTTGACCTGCCGCGCATCACTGCAATTGGCTGTGAAGAAGTCAGTATAGAGAACCCGCGCGGCGTTCTCCCCTTTAGTGATACCGAACTAGTTGTTGAGCTGGCACACAGAGTGTTGCGCATAGCGGGAGAGAATTTATCGCTGCGCACTATCCAAACAGGCGGAATTGTTGTCACAGGCAAGGTTATCGCGCTAGTCTTTGAGGGAACCGCCACGCATGACTAAGCTGATGAATTATCGCACGGGTTTTCTCTTGCTTAAGCTGTCCGGGCAGAACCAAGCCGCGTTCATCAGCGAATGCGCGCGCCAAGGCATACCGCAATGGGGCATCCGACATCGTGGGGGCCATGTACTGTTTTGCTCAATAGTGCGTGGATTTCTCTCTATGCGTAACCCCGCACGGAAATACCGGTGTCAGGGGAGGTACTTTGCCACCGGGGCCTCCCCTTCTTGTTGCAGCGCGCTAGGCGACGTTTGTTCTTCTCTTTGGGCGCGCTCCTCTTTGCAGGTTTGCTGTGGGTGCTGACAAGCATGGTTTGGCGAGTGCAGGTGGAGGGGAGCAAACAAGTTGAGTCTGCAGATGTCCTGCAAGTTTTGCGTCAAACGGGCCTTTACGTAGGGGTTTGGAGGCATGAGATTGACACAGAGCGGGTGTCTACAGCCATATTAAGGGAGTTTCCGGAACTGGCGTGGGCCGGGGTGCGCCTGAAGGGGAGCTTGGCAGTCGTGCAGTTGGTAGATCGCGCCGTGGTTCCCCCCTCTTACGCTTACCGGGAGATATTGTGGCCGCCCGTGCGGGGATATACCCGAATCATTGCTTTTAGCGGCGAAGCAAGAGTAAAACGAGGCGATACTGTGGCCGCAGGGCAGGTATTGCTTAGCGGTGCGACAGCCACAGGAGGCCATGCCAATGGTTTAGTAGAAGCGCGGGTGTGGTATGAGGCGGTTGGGTCGATGGAACTTGCGCGGGTAGTGCAAAACGCCACCGGGCGCCTCGCCATACGCGAGTTCGTGCGCATAGGCGGACGCGAAATGCATCTGTCGGGTCCCATGACCGCACCCTATGCGCTGTATGAGGCGACTACCCTAAAGAGGAATTTGCTGCCCGGTGTCGAACATATCACCGTTACCTTTCGCGAGGTGATTCGCTCACAGACCGTGTTAAGCGCTAACGAGGCCGAGGCAGCGGCCACTTCCGCAGCGCAGTCTAGGCTACGAGTGAGTCTACCAAGCGGGGTTAAAATATCAGATAGTAGGATTGATGTGCGGTGGAATGACGACAAGACGGCAGTCTATGTACGCGTCCTAATGGAGACACTTGAAGACATTGCGCATTCGTGCCACGGCAATAGTGGGAGGGTATGGTAATCGAAGGCAAAGAAGTGAAGCTCATTATCCGCGACAACAGCGAGGCGGTCAAGCTTTTCGGCCTGCATGACGAGAATCTGCGTGCCATCGAGGCTGCCTTTCCCGTCAGGATTTTCAGCAAGGACAACGAAATGGTGATAGCCGGGCCCGACCAGCATGTCTTTAAGGTTGAGCAAGTAGTCAAAGGGATGCTCGAGCTTTTGCGTAGCGGGGGCGAGCTGGGTCGAGGGGACGTGACGTATCTTTTGCGTTTAGATGGGGAAGGACAGGCCGTGCGCAACGTGTCGCTGGCGAGCGACGTTATTATGCAAACTACGCGCGGCAAGCAAATTCGGCCCAAGACTGCGGGCCAGAAAAGATACTTGGAGGCCTTACGCGCGCACGACATTGTTTTTGGCATTGGGCCAGCGGGTACTGGTAAGACTTACCTCGCCATGGCGCATGCGGTAGCCGCGCTAAGAGCGCGGGAGGTGAGCCGACTGGTGCTCACTCGTCCGGCGGTCGAGGCAGGGGAGAGTCTGGGCTTCTTGCCGGGCGACATGCAAGACAAAGTAGACCCGTATCTGCGCCCCTTGTATGACGCGCTGTATGATATTATGGGCGTCGAGACATTTGCCAAGAACATGGGAAAGGGCATCATCGAGGTTGCCCCGCTCGCCTACATGCGCGGTCGCACGCTCGACGATGCCTATGTCATCCTCGATGAGGCACAAAACACGACACCCGAGCAGATGAAGATGTTTCTCACTCGCCTAGGGTTTGGGTCGCGAGCCGTGGTGACAGGTGATCTAACGCAGGCAGACCTGCCGCGCAGTAAAGTGTCCGGATTAATGGACGCCAAGCGAGTATTGACCGATATCGAGGGGATAGCCTTCGTCTACCTCTCACACACCGATGTCATCCGTCATGCTCTCGTACAAAAAATAATCCAAGCCTATGAGGTTAACACCACACGGGAAGGTGGGTAAATGAGTTACCTAAGCCTTGAGCGGCTATGGCGGGCACTCAAGGGGCAGACCCTCTGGCAGCGGGGACTGCTTCTCGTGGCCGTCTACACAATTACGGCACTGGTGCTAGTGCTCACGTTAGTCCCGGAAGCTGTAGACCTCGAAGTAGGTCAAGCGAGCCCGCACTACATCGGGGCGCCACGTATGGTGGAGGATGCATTTACCACCGCTTTACTTAGGCGTCAGGCCGCGCAGGGAGTAGCTGAGGTTTTTGAGCAGGACCCGACGGTCATCGAACGCGTGAGCAGAGAGGCTGAGTCCATATTAAACTTCTTTGTGCAAACCGCCCAAAACGAGCCTGACGCGGGCAGACGGGCGGAAGCGGTACGGGCGCGATTGACCTTTGCCATTACTGACGGCGCTCTTACGACAGGTCTTACGCTAGATGCAGGCAGCGTTGAGCAGCTGCTCGCTGAGTTTAGGTTAGCACTTGGGCCGGTCTACAGACTTGGCATCAAAGCAGACGGGCTCGAGAGTGCGCGCGCGGCAGCGGTCACAGTTTTACAGAACTCTGGCCTTAGAGACTCGTATCGCACACTGGTATCTGAGGTAGCTCGAGGGATCATGCTTCCAAACATGCGCTTCCATGAAGCTGCGACTGAGCGGCTGCGGATTGAGGCTGTAGCTAGGGTTAATCCCGTAATGGTTCAGATTGGCGAGAAGGTCATTGGGCAGGGAGAGATAGCGACTGAGCGCGAGATTATGTTGCTGCAAGCTCTCGGTCTCTTGCGCCGCACCTTCGAATGGAGGGTGATCTCGGGCAGCTTTTTATTTGCGCTTATAGCTGTAGGGGTGCCTTCCCTATACTTTTATCGTACGTATCCACACAGCATCCGCACCGGCGTAGAACTCACACTTATCGCAGTGGTCTATGTCGGAGCGCTGGGCATTGGCCTAGGTCTGTCCACCCTGTCGGGGTACCTCTTTCCTACAGCTGGGGCAAGCATTTTGCTTACGGTGCTACTTAGTCCTAAAGTCGGGCTCAGCGTGGGTTGTGCACTGAGCCTCCTCATGGTCGGACTGGTTGGATACGAAGTTCGCTACCTGATGGTGGGGCTTTTGGGCACGGTAGTAGGCGTCTATTCCGCTACCACGCAAGAACACCGTGGGGGCCTTGCGCGGACGGGCATGGCCGTAGGTTTGGTGAACGTACTGGCGATAGCGGCGCTTGGATTGCTCTTTGGAGGCTTAGGGCCGCAAGTGTTGATTGACCTAGTGTGGGGTCTTGCGGGCGGCTTATTGTCCTCTGTTTTGGCCATAGGTTTTCTACCGTTTCTGGAGCACGCTTTTGGCGTGACTTCGTCCGTTAGGCTAGTTGAGCTGTCGAATCCGCATCAGCCGCTCCTGAAACGGCTCTTGATTGAAGCGCCCGGAACGTATCACCATAGTGCCATAGTGGCGAATCTCGCTGAGGCAGCGGCCCTAGAGGTAAAAGCAAACGCGCTCTTAGTTAGAGCTGGCGCCTACTACCACGATGTAGGCAAGCTGATGCGTCCTTACTTCTTTATTGAAAATCAAATTATGATGGATAATCCGCACAATCAGTATCCGCCCCAGGTAAGCGCTGCAGTGATTATCAGTCATGTCAATGACGGTGTGCGCTTGGCGAGAGAGCATAAGATTCCGTCGGTACTGATTGACTTTATCAAGGAGCATCACGGTACGTCCATGGTGCAGTACTTTTTTGCCAAGGCGCAAGAACAGAGTCAAGTGGTTGAAACTGCAGACTACTCCTACGAGGGACCGCGCCCACGCACCAAGGAATCAGCCATTGTCATGTTAGCCGACATGGTTGAGGCCGCAGTACGGGCGTCCAAAATGCCCACGCCAGCTAAGGTGGCGGAAAGGGTCCATGGGCTGATTAGGGAAAGACTCTATGCAGGGCAACTCGATGAAAGCGAACTGACCCTCCGGGAACTAGATAAGATTGGAACCGCTTTTGTGCGCATCCTTTCGGGCGTTTTTCACCATCGAATCGAGTACCCCGGCCAACAAGGAGGACTAAAGAATGCAGGTGCTGTGGACGAACGCGCAGGACAAGTACCCCCTACCCCCTCATCTACCGGTGCTAATGGTTGACCTCGCCACACAGGCAGCCACGAAGCTTTCACTCGGTGAAGACACGGAACTGAGCCTAGCCTTTGTGGATGATAAAGAAATGCAGCGCTTAAACTTAGCTTTCCGCGGGCAGGACCGCCCCACCGACGTGCTGTCTTTCGCCGACGCGTGTGAGGAAGAGCTAATCAGGCCTGAAGGCGCACCGAAGCTGCTTGGCGATATCGTTATCTCTTTAGAGCGTGCTCTAGCTCAGGCCGAGGAGTACGGCCACAGCCTAGAGCGAGAGGTGGCATTTCTTTTGGTGCACGGGCTCCTCCACCTCGCTGGCTTTGACCACGATGCAGAGAATGGCGACGCGATGCACGACCTCACAAAGAGCATCTTGAGTGAAGCTGGTTTGACAAGGTGAAACGGCAGCATACACTGCGCGATAGTTTTCGCGACGCATCTGTTGGACTAAGGACCGCGCTTAGGGAAGAGCGTAATATGCGGATACACTTTGCAGCGCTGGTGTTGCTGTGTGCCGTTAGCCTAGCCCTTGGGCTAAATGCACTGGAGTGGGCGCTCTTGTTGCTGGCGGCGGGGGCAGTGGTAGGGCTTGAGCTCCTAAACTCAGCCATCGAAAGAGCCGTAGACCTAGCGGAGCCACGTGAGAACGAGTTAGCTGCCATGTCCAAGAACCTTGCTGCAGGTGGTGTGCTGGTGGCCTCGGTCGTGGCCGTGCTGGTCGGCTGCTTGGTGCTTGGGCCTAAGTTATGGGCTGCAGTCTTCGGAGTAAGGTGAGGAGATGAGAAATTGCGCAGGTTTAAGACGTATTTCCTAGCCGGACTAATAGTCATTTTACCGGCAGCAGTCACAGTCTATGCGCTAGTAGTGCTGTCGCGCTTCTTTGACGGACTGCTCTCGCGCATCCTTTATTATGTGCCGGCCATTGGCCCGCTGTTAGCTGTAATCCCGGGTAGCGGCCTTGTGGCAACGGCCGTGACCGTAGTTGTCATCGGTATGGTTACGACAAACGTCATCGGGCGGCGCGCTGTGGGTTACTGGGACAGGTTCTTTCTGGGTGTGCCGATTGTTCGCGGTATATACAATTCCACCAAGCAGATTGTGGACGCATTTTTAGCGCAAGGTAATTCTGCCTTTCAGCAGGTGGTGCTGGTAGAGTATCCGCGCAAGGGCATGTACGCGCTTGGATTCCTCACAGGTGATATGAAAGGTGAGGTGCCGGAGCGCACGCGTAGAGAACTGCTGGCAGTCTTTGTCCCCACTACGCCAAACCCCACCTCCGGCATGCTAGTATTTGTGCCTAAAAATGAAGTTACACGCTTAGATATGCCTGTAGACGACGGCTTGAAGCTGATTGTCTCAGGTGGAGTCTACCGACCTGCAGCCAGTGCTGCTGCAACAACAGAAGAACAGCCGAAGGAGGCAGAACATGCGTCAGCAGTTAATTGAGGCGGCTAAAGCAGTGCAGAGCCGCGCCTATGCTCCGTACTCCGGGTACAAGGTAGGGGCGGCTGTATTGTCCGCTGGCAAAATCTACAGCGGCGTAAACGTGGAAAACGCCTCCTATGGGTTGTCGATGTGCGCGGAGCGCGCAGCGGTCCTAGCGGCGATAAGTGACGGCGTGCGGAGCGTCGAAGCGGTGGCCATAGCTGTAGAAAGGGGGGTGCCCTCGCCTTGCGGTGCCTGTCGGCAGGTACTGCGTGAGTTTGGGGAGAACATGGACGTGCTCTTAGTGGCCGGTGACGGCACTGTGCGCGACACAACTCTCGCCTGTCTTTTACCTGATTCGTTTGGGCCAAGCTTCTTAGGGGAGGGGCAGCGTGCCACATAAATCGGGCTTCATTGCCGTTGTCGGACGCCCAAACGTGGGTAAATCTACGCTGCTTAACTGCGTGTTAGGTGAGAAGATCCTAATTGTCAGCGACAAGCCGCAGACAACGCGCAACAAGATTCGCTGCATTTACACCGAACAAGACCTGCAAGCCGTATTCCTTGATACACCGGGCATCCACAAGCCGCACCATCGTTTGGGCGAGCAGCTGGTGGCCAACGCGCTTACTGCACTAGCTGAAGTAGATCAGATATGGTTTGTAGTGGAGCCAACGGAGCGCGTCGGAGCCATAGAGAAGGAGATTATCACTAAGTTTCCAAAAGAAGCGCAGGCAGTCTTAATCGTAAACAAAGCTGATACTGCCACCCCTGCTGTCATCGAAAGCACGCTTGCCGCATTTCGCGCGATATACGACTTTCAGGCAGCGTTCAGTGTATCCGCGGCTACGGGCGAGCGAGTGCCGGAACTGCTGGAACACCTGCGCGCTACATTGCCAGAGGGGCCGCAGTATTACCCCGAGGACATGATTATCGACCAACCGGAGCGTTTTGTCGCCGCAGAGATGATTCGCGAAAAAGTCTTGGAGCTTACGCGCGACGAAATCCCACACTCTGCCGCAGTCGTAGTTGAGGGGATGAAGGAACAGGGCGATATTGTGCATGTGACGGCTACCGTATATGTGGAAAGGGAATCGCAGAAGGGAATAATCATCGGGAAGTCTGGGGCTATGCTCAAGGCTATTGGTACGGCGGCGCGAATAGACATAGAAAGCCTCTTAGGAAGTCAGATTCACCTTGCGCTGTGGGTTAAAGTGCGCAAGGACTGGCGCCAAAAGGAGCACGAACTGAAGCGATTGGGTTATGAGCGAGAAAGGTAGGGATGCTTGTGGACTACATGCAACTGGCACGATGCATTGACCATACCGTGCTTAAGGCAGACGCTCTGCCTTCGGACATTGAGAAACTCTGTGAAGAGGCCGTTAAGTACAACTTTGCGGCTGTCTGCGTCAACTCCTGCCATGTACCCGTGGTAAAACAGCTGGTTCACGGCGAAATTGGCATAGCCAGCGTGGTGGGTTTCCCGCTCGGTGCGGCGTCTACTTATGCCAAGTGCGAAGAAACGCGGGAGGCCGTGCGCCAAGGCGCGACCGAAATCGACATGGTCATTAATATCGGGTGGCTTAAGGCCGGGATGGCACAGGCGGTGGAAGATGATATTCGCGCAGTAGTAGAAGCGGCAGGTGAGGCAGTGGTTAAAGTCATCCTAGAAGCTGCGCTCCTTACCGATGAAGAAAAGGTAAGCGTATGCGAAATGGCAATAGCTGCCGGTGCTGGCTTTGTTAAGACATCGACAGGGTTTGGGCCAGGGGGTGCCACTACCGCCGACATTGCGTTGATGCGGCGGGTGGTCGGGAGTGAACTGGGCGTGAAGGCCTCAGGCGGTGTACGTAACCTAGACTTAGCGCTAGCGATGCTAGCCGCAGGTGCTAATCGCATCGGGACTAGCTCAGGCGTGTCGATTGTGGAAGAGTGTAAATCTAGGCATGCCGCAAATCAAGGCTGAGGGCCTGATACTTAGGACCGGCAATCTTGGCGAATGGGACAGACTGGTCGTAGTATTGGCGGAGGGTTACGGCAAGGTACGGGTGGTGGCTAAGGGAGCAAGGAAAGTCCAGAGTCGCTATGCCTCTGTTACGCAACCTCTCTCGCACCTCCGATTCACTGCCTATGTCGGGGGAAAGCTGCCCACCTTAAGCCAGGCCGAAGCCTTGGAGAGCTTCCGCCCTCTCAGGGAGGACCTTGACAGCCTAGCCTACGCCCTATACATGCTCGAATTAGTAGACATGTCGTTGGTCGATGCACAGCCCCATGACGATATCTTAAGTCTAATCATCGCCTGCCTGCACATTCTGAGCCACACAGAACACCGCGAGCTGCTGTTAGCGTTTTTTGAACTACGGTTGCTGGCAAGGCTCGGGTTTGCCCTAGAGCTTGGGGCCTGCCCTCGTTGCGCGGGCCTACCGGGGGAGCACTTGGTGGTAGACCTGCCCGGGTTCCCGTGTCCGAAGTGCAGCCAAAGGGAAGGTCCGCGCACGCAAATCAGGGTTAGCGGCCCAGCCATGAACCTACTAAACAGGCTAAGTGGTGGTGATTGGCGAGCTGTGGAAGGTTTGTGCGCTCCTGTGGCCGGCGCAAGGGAAGTAGCCGCAGTGCTTGACAGCATAGTGTTTGCCAAACTAGAGAAGCGCCCAGAAAGCCATGCTTTTCTGTGCACTATACGTGCGGCCGCGCGGGGATAGAGGAGGACGAATGTGAGTAGGGTTGTTGTTTTCGTAGTGTCAGATTCCCTAGGCGAGACGGCGCATCGGGTGGCGCATGCGGCTGCCAGCCAGTTCGGCAACGACATGGATTTTCGCCGCGTTTCATATGTCTCCGCGCGTGAGGCGCTAGATGAGGTAATAGAGGAAGCGAGGGGCTTACGCTCGCTGGTGGTGCACACTTTGGTGCTGCCGGAATTTCGCGCTTACGTCAACGCGCGCTGCCGGGCAGAGGGAATTGCCGCGATAGATATTCTGGGGCCGATGATGGACGGCTTCTCGACTATCTGTGAGTCGCAGCCTAAGCTCCAACCCGGCCTTATTTACCAACTGGACGAAGAGTACTTCCGCGAGGTGGAGGCCGTGGAGTTTGCTGTCAAGTACGATGACGGCAAGGACCCCCGCGGCTTGCTAAAAGCAGAAATTGTCTTGCTTGGGGTATCGCGCACATCTAAGACTCCGCTCAGTATGTACATAGCGCACCGCGGGTACAGGGTAGCCAATGTGCCGCTCGTTCCCGAGGTCAGTCCGCCGGACGAGATTTACCTTGTACCGCGTGACCGCATTTTTGGGTTGACGATTAGAGCCGAGGAACTGCAGTCTATTCGCCAAGAGCGGCTGAAAGCGCTAGGCTTAGCCAGCAACGCCAGCTACGCTAGCTTTGAGCGCATTAACGAGGAGCTGCGCTACGGGGAAGGGATTATGCGGGCAGCGGGATGTCGCATCATCGACGTTACCAAACGGGCAGTCGAGGAGACGGCCTCAAAAATTATTGAGTACTACAACCGCCGGGACAAACTGGGGAACTAGCGCTTTGAAAAGTTAGGTGGAAGCCGATGCCGGAGTATGGACGAGAGAGTGTGGAGAATGTCTGCAATAGCGTAGACATAGTACAGGTTGTGGGGGAACACGTGCGCCTCGAGAAGCGGGGTAAAAGCTTCTTTGGGCTATGTCCCTTTCACGCCGAGAAAACTCCGTCCTTTAACGTAAATCAAGAGAAACAGATGTACTATTGCTTTGGCTGTCAGGCGGGAGGAAACGTCCTAAGTTTTCTTATGGAGCACAACAAGCTGTCTTTCCCCGAAGCACTAGAGAATCTTGCCGAGCGGGCGGGTATTACCTTGCCGACTTTGCATTCCGATGCTCCGGATGTGCTTGCTAGGCGGCAGGCGCGTGAGCGTGACCTCAAAGTCATGGCTTGGGCTGCAGATGTTTTTCACCGTCAATTGCTAAACGACTCCCTCGGTCGTGAAGCGCGGGATTATCTTAGGCAGCGCGGGCTCTCATCAGAACTAATTATCTCACTTAAGCTAGGTTACGGCTTACCCGGCTGGAACACGCTCTTAGAGCGGGGGGGGGCAGAGCGTATCGCCGAGGCAGACCTGCTGCGCATGGGATTAGCCGTGCAAGGGGAGAAGGGTCTGTATGACCGCTTTCGCCAGCGCGTAATGTTCCCCATACGCAACCGCCAAGGACAGGTAATTGCTTTTGGGGGCAGACTGCTGAGTGAGTCAAAGGAGAGTGCTGGCCCTAAGTACATGAACTCGCCCGAAACACCTTTGTTTTCCAAAGGCAGAGAGCTTTATGGGCTTGATCGTGCGGTCAAAGCTATTTCGCAGGCCGGATTCGCCATTGTCGTCGAGGGGTATATGGATGCCGTAACGCTTTGGCAACATGGCATTGACAATGTCGTCGCCACATTGGGGACGGCGCTTTCGCCTGACCACGCCCAAATCCTGCGGCGTTACACTCCACTTATCAGTCTCTGTTTTGACGCCGATACGGCCGGGCAGAATGCGGCGCTTCGCGGTATAGAAGTGCTCGAAGGCAAGGGGCTTGCAGTTAGAGTCGCTTGCCTAGCAGAGGGCAAAGACCCGGATGAGTTCCTGCGCAAGCTTGGACGCGAGGAGTTTCTCGCGGCTGTCGGCAATGATGCCTTGCCTGCCACTTTGTACCGCATCCTGAGGCTCTCCAAGCTGCATGATCGGAACACTCCGCATAGCCTAGGGGCGTTTGGCGCTGAGGCAGCCAAAGTGCTCGCGGGAGTGAGTAACGCGCTTGAGCGCGATGCGTATGTTAAGCACGTCGTCAGGCAGTACAAATTGCCGGAAGCGGCCTTTCTCGTGGAGCTAGGAAAAGCTACCGGGCACAGGCCTGCGGATAAACTTTCCAAAACACGGCATAATATAGCTGACCCAGGCGGTGCCAAGGCAGCAACACCGGGTTGGGTTAAGGCTGCGCGCATCCTCCTCGGCATTTTAGCGAAACACGAGGAGTTGCGGCAGTCCGTGTTCGACACTTGGGCACGCATGGGCTTTATCGACGAGAAGTATCGCCACTTAGCCACGTGGCTAGCGCGCGAGATTGGCCCAAGCGAAGACCCCATGCACTTAGCGCACGAGCTTGCCTCGGAACTAAAATCCGAATTAGCGGCTGCGTTAACCGCAGAGAATTTAGAGGGGAACGCATTGGGCGTGGCGAATGAGTGTTTTGTGAAGATTGAGGAGCACACTTTGACGCAGGAAATAGCGCGCGTCAAGGAAGCCCTTGCGGACGCAGAAGGGGAAACTCGCGGGGCTTTGGCGGCGCAGCTGGCAGATTTGCAGCGGCGCAGAAAGGTCCCACAGAGAGAGAAAGTTTCCCAGTTGAGGGGGTACAGGACGTGAACAAGAAAGAGACTCAGGCTGAAGCGGTCAAGGAGCTCATAGAACGCGGCAGGAAACGCGGAGTCTTGACCTACAAGGAGATTGGCGAACATCTTGGCGAGGTGGAGCTAGAACCTGAGCAGATAGACGAGTTCTATGAGGGGCTCGCGGCCCTAGGCATCGACCTTGTGGCGGACAACAGCGCCGTGGAAACAGTTTACCCTAGTGTGCCTGACGCAATTGCTGTGCGCACCGAGCCGGAAGTGCCGGGAGAAGAGGCGGAAACTGGGGAAATCGGCATACCCGACGGTTTGCGGCTCGACGACCCCGTGCGCATGTACCTTAAGGAGATCGGGCGCGTGCAGTTGCTCTCTTCCGAAGAAGAAGTGGATCTCGCCAAGCGCATGGAAGAGGGGAGCGAGGAGGCAAAGCGGCGTCTTGTAGAAGCTAATTTGCGCCTAGTTGTTTCCATTGCCAAGCGCTATGTAGGGCGAGGCATGCTCTTCCTTGACCTAATTCAAGAAGGCAATCTCGGGCTGATGAAGGCAGTTGAGAAATTTGACTACCGTAAAGGGTACAAATTCTCGACTTATGCCACGTGGTGGATTAGGCAGGCGATTACTCGCGCGATTGCCGACCAAGCCCGCACTATCCGCATTCCCGTGCATATGGTGGAGACTATTAACAAGTTGATTCGCATTACGCGTCAGCTCTTGCAGGAGCTAGGGCGTGAACCGACTCCCGAAGAGGTCGCGCAGGAGATGAACGTGCCCGTTGAGCGCGTGCATGAAATTCACAAGATTGCGCAAGAGCCTGTGTCGCTAGAGACACCAATTGGCGAAGAAGAGGATTCTCACCTCGGCGACTTTATCCCCGATGAAGACGCGCTGGCGCCAGCTGACGCCGCTGCCTTTGCGCTTTTGCGTGAGCAGCTAGACGAGGTACTTTCAACGCTCACCACGCGCGAACAAAAAGTCTTGCGCCTGCGGTTTGGGCTTGAGGATGGCCGCCCCCGCACATTAGAAGAAGTCGGGCAAGAGTTTGGAGTAACGAGGGAACGAATTCGCCAAATCGAAGCCAAAGCTTTGCGTAAGCTACGGCATCCAAGCCGCAGTAAATGGCTGAAGGACTTCTTGGAGTAAAATTACTGCGACTAACTGAATTTGCTTAGGCAAATTCATGGGTTGACGACCACGCCATGATTTCGTATAATCGTGAGTGTCGACTGGCGACAGCGACACTCCTAACGTTCCTCAGTAGCTCAATGGCAGAGCAATCGGCTGTTAACCGATGGGTTGTAGGTTCGAGTCCTACCTGAGGAGCCATTTTTATCGGGCCCATAGCTCAGTTGGTCAGAGCGGTCGGCTCATAACCGATTGGTCCTAGGTTCGAGTCCTAGTGGGCCCACCAGTTACAAGAAGCAAGAGGCAAGAGGCAAGACAATCAAAAAACAAAAAACAAAGACTGAGTGCCGACTAGTGACGAGTGACGAGCGACCGGTGACGAGCGACCTGCAAGAGCTGGTCGTTTTTGTTTATTCACTGGTCGCGCAGTTCTAGTAGTTTGCTTTGGTCAAGGATGCTAATAGTGCGCTTGTTGCAGGAGATAATCCCACCTCGCTGCATTTTCTTTAACTCCCTAAATAGAGTGGGTCTGGATACGTTCAGCTGTTCGGCCAGCGACTTTTTGGGAAATAGCAGCGTGATGGTGCTAATCTTCTGTCGTCCTTGCTCCATTATAAGAAAATGGGCTATTTTTGCGCCGACTGATCGCAATGCGAACAATTCTATGGCATTACTAAGGGCTAAAGCCCGGTTCGAAACCGACTCGAGAAACTTAAGCATTAGCATGTTGTCGCGGGCAAACAGCTTTAGCAGCTCCGTCTTGTTTATTAGCCACACATGACTGTTTTCACAGGCCGATACTGTGGAAGGGTAGTAATCGATAGCCGCAAATATGGACGCATCGGCAATCAGGTCGTACGGAAACCGCCTGCTAACGGTAATCACCTTGCCAGACGCCAGCAGCTTCTGGGCGTCAACAGCCCCTCTCAGGATGATCCCTAATGTATCAACTGGGCGTAGAGGCGAAAAAATCACCTCGTTCCGCTTGTAGTTCTTAATGTTAAAGGCAATCCCCTTTAAGAGATTCTCCACGTCGCCTGCTGACAAGTGATTAAACAGGCTACACTTGTTAAGTTGCGAGAGCATGCTGTTCACAGCCGAACCCCCTCTAAAGTTCTATGTGCAGATAAAGAAAAAGTGTAACCCCAGATACTTTTTTATCAGGGGACTAACTGTATAATCGAATCATAGATGAACATGATTCTCATTGTCAAGGAAGGAGATTAAGATATGCGTTTGGTAATTGTGGCTGGACCTCCGGCAACGGGCAAGACGTCGGTGATGCTGCACACCTTGCGGCACATCTTGACGGACAAGATTCGGGTCGCGGTGTGCAAAATTGACTGTCTTGAAACCTCGGATCACAGCGCTTACCGGCGTTTAGGTCTACCGATAATGGTCGGCCTAAGCGATTACATCTGTCCCGATCATTTCTATGTATCCAATCTAGAGGAGATTTTCGCTTGGGGGGAAAAGCAGCAAGCCGAAATCTTAGTGGTGGAAACGGCTGGCCTATGTCACCGTTGTGCGCCGGGCATTAAAGGGTGTCTCTCCATCTGTGTGGTAGATAACTTAAGCGGCATTGATACGCCCAAGAAAGTTGGCCCTGTCTTGACAACTGCAGATGTGGTTGTGGTAACAAAAGGCGACATCGTTTCCCAAGCCGAGCGCGAAGTGTTCCGTCGGAGAATCGAAATGGTTAACCCTGCTACCCATGTGCTCGAGATTAACGGTTTGACCGGACAGGGGGCCCTACGCTTAAAGAAAGTAGTGCTGGCTAGCCCTTCCATAGAAGGGGTTGAAGGGCGGGAACTGCGCTACCCAATGCCTTCTGCGGTTTGTTCCTATTGTAATGGCGAGACAGTTATCGGCAGCCGCTACCAGATGGGGAATGTGAAGAAAATCGTCTGCAGGGAGGTCAGCAATGATTAGGAAAATAGCTGTCTTAGGCGGCATCACTAAGAGCGGCGTGAGGGAAACCCTGCGCATGGTAGAGATCTACCCTGGCGAGATTGTGGCCGTAGTCGGGCCCACTGGTTCTGGGAAAAGCCAGCTGATCTCGGACATCGAGTACTGGGCCGATGGGGATACCCCTTCGCGGCGGCAGATTCAGATTAACGACCAAGTGCCAGCAGAATTCGCGGTAGAAACTAGCTTACGCAGACTGGTCGCCGAGATATCCCAGAACATGAACTTTGTCATCGATATGTCAGTGCGGGACTTCTTGCTCTTACATGCGGAAAGCCGTCACATTGAAAATGCTCTCGAGGTCGCAAAAGCGGTGGTTGATTGTGCTAATCAGCTAACTGGCGAGCCTTTAATGATGGATGACAGCCTGACGGCGTTAAGTGGAGGTCAGTCGCGCGCCCTGATGGTTGCCGACGTCGCGCTTTTAAGTAACGCCCCGATTGTGTTGGTCGACGAGATTGAGAATGCTGGCATCAACCGCTTAAGTGCCTTGCGCCTGCTGGCGGGGCGTGGGAAAGTAGTATTAGTTGTCACCCATGACCCCTTGTTAGCGCTGCTAGCTGACAAAAGAATAGTGATGCAAAATGGGGGGATGGCCAAGTTGTTGACTGCAAGTCCCAGTGAAAAGGTTCTTGCTGGCCGCTTGCAGAAAATAGACACGGTGTTATGCGAATTGCGGGAGCGTATCCGCCTAGGGGGCGAACTGACACCGGAAGCAATCAAGGAGGTGACCTGGACAGATGCCCAGCGTGTTTCTGCATAGTCCACTAAACATCAATCTTTCTCTCGCCGATATGCTTAGGACCGCTGCAGGTGAGATAGGCCAAAAACACCACACGACAGTTCGGGTAAAGGCCTTAACTTGCCATCAGCGCGAAGACGGCCAGCTGCCCTTAACCATAGACGAGATAGACGATATGGTGATCACCTACGGCAGTGATTTAGCTGCACTTACCAAGCACGAGCGGCGAGAGTGGTTGCGGCCATGTGCGGGGCAATTCCCATTGCGCGAGGAATTGTCAGCGAGGGGATTTGAGGACCCGCAGGGCTATTTTCACCCGATTTTCTTGATTCCGTTGCTTATAATCTATAACCAAAAACTCGTTCCCGCAAACGATGCGCCGCAAAAATGGGAAGATTTGCTAGACGAGAAGTGGCGCGGGCAGATACTGTTTCCCGAGCGGCATCTCCCTGCCAGCAGGGCGCTCTTGGCTCTGATGCAGGACTTGTTTCCGGATCATTATGCCGATTTCTTGAAACACATCGTATTTCGAGGGTCCCCGGTCGACGTAAAAAATGCTGTGGACGAGGGGCAGTACCCCGTGGGGGTCAACAAAGTGTCGTTTGCCCGCTTTTCTCGGCACAAAAACTTAGCGATGGTCTGGCCAAGCGAAGGGGCATTTGGTCTGCCTAACATCATGCTCTGGCGCGTGGGAACAGACGAGGCGTTACTAGATGTGGGTCACTTTTTGCGGTCTGCCCCCCTGCAAGAGTTTTTCCTAAGAAACGGGTACATTCCTGTTTCTGCGGAAGTCCCCATGTTGCCTGAAGCCGAGATAAACAATGGTCGTTTGCTTTGGAAGGGATGGGACTGGTTTTTAAATATGAAAGGAGACGTTTAATGATGCAGAACAAGTGGTTGGTCAAGGCGTGCGCTCTACTTATGGCGGTGATGATGCTGGGTGTAATGGGCGGCGAAGTGAATGTAGCTGCGAGCCGCGCTGTTAATGTGCGCGTAGACAATCGACCGATTACCTTTGACGTTAATCCGCAGATAGTCAGAGGACGGGTGATGGTGCCGGTGCGTGCGATTGTCGAGGCGATGGGAGCAGTCGTAGGCTGGGATGAAGATGCGCGCACTGTATCCATAACTAAAGGCGAAACTACGGTATCGCTTACCATCGGGGCGCTCGCTGCGCGTCGTAACGGTCGGGCTGTCGAGCTGGACGTACCAGCCTTTATTGCTAACGGGCGGACGCTGGTGCCGTTGCGCTTTATCAGCGAAACGCTGCAGTATGGCGTTACTTGGGATGACAGCCGTATGCGAGTTTCCATTATAAGCAGGCTAGAGCGACTAAACATGCTTGGGCCGATAGCTCCGCTTACGTTCCCATTTTTCCGCCTGCGTGACGAACAAGCTGCCAGCCCGATCGCGAGGCAAGCTCAGGTGCATATCGCGCGCACTGTCGACATGCTGCGAGCGCAAGCAATAACGGGTGATATGCACTTTGCTGCTTTGCCGACTTATGTAGCGGCTAACCTCTACAATCGAGGAGTTAACCTGAGGCTAGTCAACGTGGCCGTCTGGGGCAACCTCTACGTAGTTGGCGTCGATGGACTCCCCGTGCGGTCGATGGAGGATCTTAGGGGGCGACGCATCGTTATCCCATCGCGTGGCGATACTCCTGACCTAGTATTTCGTTTCCTAGCGGCAGGTAAAGGGCTAGACCTTGCGCGCGACCTGCAGATAGATTATGTTCCGTCACCTATGGAGGCGGCTGGTCTGCTAGCGACGGGTCGGGCTGAATTAGCAGTCCTGTCGGAGCCTGCCGCCACTTCAGCCGTAATGAGCGCGCAACAACAAGGGAGACGCTTAGCGCGGCTGATCACGTTACGCAAAATTTGGGGCGAAGTGACAGGGTCTCCGGAGCGCATTCCGCAAGCGGGCATCGTGGCACTGCCTGCCGTAGTAGACCGCAACGACTTAATTCAAGCGTTTAGCGATGCGTACACACAAGCCGCGCTGTGGGCTACCGCTAACCCAAATGACATGGGCGCTTTGGTCGCACGCGGAATAGAAGGCGTGCAGGCCCCGGCTGCCGCCAGTGCTCTGCAGTTTTCTGAGTTTAGAGTTGTGCCGGCGCGAGAAGTCCGTGCAGAGCTAGAGCGTTATTTCCTGACCTTGCAGCAGATGAACCCGGATATTATTGGCGGGAGATTACCAGATGAACGCTTCTATTGGCAGCCGGATTAAGCCTTTTTACCTACTCGGTGTAGCATGCATCCTGCTAGCGTGGGAGCTTGTGGCAGTTAGGATGACCGGCGCTTTGCCTAGGCTCCGCGCTGTCGGCGAGAGCCTACTACTTCTCGCAGCGACCAGTGAGCTGGGGCAACAATTGGCAATTTCCCTGCACCGGTCTTTGACGGGGCTGACCATTGGCGCGGCGCTCGGGTTTTTTACCGGCGCCGCCGCCGGCTTCTGTAAACCGGTTTACTATTTGCTTAAGCCCCTGATCGGAATCTTGTTTAGTTCCCCGGCTGTTGTAGTGGTTATGCTGGCCATGGTATGGTTCGGCGTAGGCTCTTCCATGGCTATCTTTATCACTGCCCTCTTTACAGTGCCCATTATGTATGTCAGCGTTGTAGAAGGAATGGAGTTAATAGACGCAGATCTCCTAGAGATGGCAGCTGTCTATCGGCTTTCAAGGTGGACCCTGTGGTGGAGCATATATCTGCCTGCACTCGCAACCGCTATTTTAACGGGCTTTGCCTTCGCCGCAGGCACGGCTTTCCGTAAGACCGTCATGGCCGAACTCCTAGGCAGCAACGATGGCATTGGGTTCGCCATGGCCATGACACGTTTCAACTTAGACGCAGCGCGACTTTTCGCTTGGGTGGCAGTCTGCCTCGTAGTAGCAGGGGTCTTAGAATTTGTGCTTGTCAGTCCTGTGGCGCGGTACTTGCAGAGATGGCGCACTGTGAGCAGTGATGCAGGTGTGGTGCATGAATAACTGGGTGAAGGTGAAAAAGACCATGCCGCTTGTTTGGATGATAACAGGCACAGTCGCTTTCGCGTTGGCGTGGCAGATGATGGCTCGAGTCTACGGCCCGCTGCTTGTGGCCACGCCTGCTGAGACGCTAGAGTCTGTCGTCCGCTTGTTTACCTCGCCCCCTGCTGTAGCCACTTTCTCTCGGACGCTCGGGAGAGTCCTGCTTGCCCTAGGGCTGCAAATCATTGCGGGTCTAGCGGTTGGGATGCTAGCTGGCTTTTATCCATGGGTAGAGGATCTGCTTAAGCCCGCGATCAGCATTTTGGTCGCTGTCCCCCCGGTGGCATTAGCTCTAGTCGTAATATTTGTGTTTGGCGGTGGTGAGCGTCAGGTAGTGGCGGCAGCGGTAGCCTTAGGGTTTCCTTTGCTCTATGGCGGTGCCGTTACCGCCGTCAGATCCGTAGACCGGGGCTTGCTAGAAATGCTGCGGGTTTTTCGCGTGCCGAAGGCCACGCAGTTGTTAGCCGCATATGTACCGGCAACGTTGTATTCTTTGTTGCCTAGTATCCTGCTTGCAGCAGGGCTAACCGTGCGGCTCCTGATCATGGCGGAAGTTATTGTGGGCGTAGACAGAGGGATTGGGCAGGCCTTAAGCCAAGCGCGGGTACATATGGCGACGGCAGAAATCTTCGCTTGGATGCTGGTGATGGCCGCGACCGTGCTCTTGATTGAGGGAGTTATGCTTTACTTGGTCAAAAGCCATGTGCTGGCGTGGCAAGCGAGGAGGTAGGCGCGTGATAGAGTTTAACGGGGTTACTAAGTCGTTTGGCAAGCGCACTATTTTAGACTCTGTATCCTTTAAGGTAGAGGAAAAGCAAATCTTAGCTATCTTAGGACCCTCAGGTATCGGCAAGACGACGGTTTTGAGAATGGCTGCCGGCACAGTAAAACCCGACGCTGGTCAAGTTCGCTCCGACAGGCAACGTATCGGCTTTATTTTCCAAGAGCCGCGGCTGTTGCCGTGGCGGACTGCGCTCGGGAACGTCACACTGGTACTGCAAGACCGGGGGCTCACACGCGACGAACAGGCAGGCAGAGCAGCGGCCATCCTCAAGCGGCTGGGGCTGCAAGGCTTTGAACACTATTACCCCGCGCACCTGAGCGGGGGGATGCGGCAAAGGGTGGCTATAGCGCGAGCCTTTGTGCTTGACCCGGACCTAGCTTTGCTCGATGAGCCCTTTACTGGACTAGACATAGGGCTTAAAATATCATTACAGCAGATGCTGCTCGAACTCCTAGCGTGGCACCCCTGCGCTATGATTTATGTTACGCATGAGCCGCAAGACGCAGTGCTATTAGCTGACCGAGCTATAGTCCTAGAAGGTAAGCCCGGCAAAATAGTGACCAGTATGGACTTCGACCGTCCGCGGGGAGAGAGGGACCAGTCCTACATCCAGGAGCAGGCCGCGAAGCTGACGGCAGTGCTTACCGCCAAAAAGTTACCAGTCGGCGGCTAGAGTTACGACAAGTCAATGTTCCCGCTTGTCGGGTAGCTTAGAGGTGAGTAATGCTGTCCCTGAGAAAAGTTTTGCTGATCGCAGTTGGCATGCTTTCCGTTGGCCTCGGCATAGCAGGCATATTCCTGCCCTTGCTGCCAACAACGCCGTTTCTCTTGCTAAGTGCTTGGTGCTTTGCTAGGAGCTCAGACCGGTTTTACGCTTGGCTGATGAACCACCCCGCACTTAGCATCTACATCAAAAGCTACCTAGAGAAGCGCGGCGTACCGCTAAAAACTAAGGCCTTAGCCCTCGTGCTGCTTTGGGCTAGTATCTCCTTTTCCGTCTTTTTCGTCGTCAGTCTGCTTTTTGTCAGATTAGTGCTCGTGTTAATTGCGAGTGGCGTAACCATACACATCTTGAAGCTTAAGACTCTATCCCAGAAAGACGAGAACCCTGCCGCCGTGGGACAAAAAGAGCGCGACAGGCGGGCCATCGAGTTAGTGCTTAGCCTCTATTGCAGAGATAAGCACAAGCCTACCCAGCCTCTTTGCACCGCTTGCCAAGAGTTATTGGAGTATGCCCGCTTGCGCCTTAAGCTCTGCAGGCACTATCCAGAGAAGCCAGCGTGTAGCAAGTGCCCTAACCCCTGTTACAAACCAAGCAGGCGACAACAAATGATCGACGTTATGCGATACGCCGGCCCCCGCATGCTGTACACCCATCCCATTGTGGCTTTACGCCATCTGTTTGCGTTAAAGAGGACACCTCTCGCAGGCAAAAATTCTTGAAATCGCCAACTAGGTCTTGGTAGGAAGTGCAAAGGAATGGGGGGCTACTCGTGAAGAAGGCCAGCATCTTCTATTTTTCGGGAACGGGGAATACTTGGTGGGTAGCCAACGAGCTAGCCGCCGCGCTTACCCAGCGGCAGATTGAGGCCAGCGCGTACTCCATTGAGCAGATTGCGGCGGGACGCGCTGCGGAATTAGGCGCCGCGTCAGACCTAGTCGGTTTTGGCTACCCCATCTATGGCTCCGACCTGCCTCTGCCCATGCAGCGCTTTATCGCTGAAATCGAAGTGCGCCCCGTTAAGCCCACGTTTGTATTTTGCACGCAGTGGATGTGGTCGGGGGACGGAGCCAGCTTAGGTGCCTCTATGCTGAGAGCGCGCGGGCTCGAGGTACGGTGGGGAGAGCACTTTCATATGCCAAGCAACGTCTCCGTGCCGGTTCTGCCTTGGCCCTTACATACCGACTCGCCTGCGGCTAAAGCAAAGTACCTGCGGCATTCGTCGTTTCGCGTACAACGGCTTGCCGAATACATAGCACAAAGCCGGCCATTCTATCGTGGTTTTAACAAGCTTTCGACCCTAGCCGGGCTGCTACAGCGGGCTCCTTATCGCCGGCACATGCACAAATATCGCGACGACCTCGTTCCCGACCCCGCTACGTGCACGCGCTGTGGCGTCTGTGTAAAGCTTTGTCCTGCCGACAATCTGCGCGTCTGCAAAAACGAAATACACACCGCGGGGCGGTGCGTACTCTGTTTGCGCTGTTATAGCTTTTGTCCTGAGTCAGCGATGCTCTACCGAGGGAAGAAGCACCGTTTTGGACCCCCATTTAGAGGTCCCGTCCGCGAGTTTGATCCCTACGTGCTCGTAGGCCCCCACAGGCGGTTCTAATGAACAGGAGGAACATTACTTGCTAGACATGTCCGCATACGAGATTCGCCGCGCGACAGCCTCAGACGTCCCTGCCTTACACAGCCTCGTGTGCCGGGAAAGCGAAATCGTCGCCACAGTCACACTCGGCCGCGACGACGTAAAAGAGGGGCTATAACAAAAGTGGTTTCAATCAAACAGAACGTCACACTCGGCCGCGACGACGTAAAAGAGAGCGGGGCAGCAGTCTTGCGCTCTACGTAACCCAGTTGGCCGTTGCTCCCGAGCTTAAACGCCAAGGACCCGGCAGGTGGCTTCTGCAATTTGCCGCCGCGCGTGGACGCGAGCAAAACGCAGCCCTCCTGCGCCTTGACACCGCCATGCCCGCCACACATCTCATCGCGTTATACGAATCCGAAGGCTTCAGCATCGTCGACGAAGTGCAGTGGGGAGGCAAAGCCTACAAAAGCGTGATTATGGAAAAGTTGTTGCAGTGATAGAGCACTTAGAACAAGTCGCTATGACTTCCTGTTCTAGTTAGAGTAAGCGTCAGAATGTCACGCTCAACCTTGTAGATCAAGAGCCAATCCGGGGTAATATGACATTCGCGGTGTCCATTGTAATTGCCCGTCAATGCATGGTCGCGGTTCTTTACAGGGAGCGGTCTCTCTGCGATCAGTAACGACACTATTTCCTCAAAGTGCCTAGCGTCGTATCCTCGCCTAATGACATTTCTAAAGTCTTTCTTAAAGCGGCTAGAGTACCTAACCTTAAGCATTTAGGTCCTCTAGTAGCTCCGCAAGGCTGTCAAACGTCCTGCTCATATCGCGCCCGTTGTTGACGTCCTCCATGGCTGCAATGGTCTCCGCGTTGGGCTTGTCAATGCGGAGTTCAAATGGAATTCCCCCGTAACGCACGGAACAGCGAAGAAACGCGTTCATAGCAGTTGACATATTCAAGCCAAGTTCGGCAAAGATGGCTTCTGCCTGTCGCTTGAGCTCCTCGTCAACACGAATATTAAGATTGGTTGTGGCCATGCCATCATCCCCCTTCTTATTACACATTGTACTGCAATATTCGCGTTTCGTCAACAAAATGTCACCAATACGTCATTACGCGTGGTTGAGCAAGAGGGGTAAGTTTTCCTAGGAAATAGACAGGATTCGACAGGCAGCGCCCTATGCATAACACAAAAGGACCGTCAGACTGTGGCACAGTCTGACGGTCCTTTTGTTTTTCTCGTCTTACGTGCCGCAGAAAGTGCGGCAGGGCTTCTCGGACGGTTCGCTATAATTAGCGTGCTCCGGGGCATGACCGTAAGACGTTCTGAGGACACGCAACAGGCGCTCCATAACGCTTAAATCTCCTTGGCAGGCAGCTTCTAAGGCCTCTTCCACGCGGTGATTGCGGGGAATAACTGCGGGGTTGGCACTGAGCATTACCCGTTCTGCTTCCGCCTTACCCCCGGCTTGTCGCTCCTGTCTGAGTTGCCAGCGCTCGCGCCACTCCGCAAACCCTGTGGCCTCTGCCAGTGCTAAGCCGTCAAACTGGCCCACAGTGAGAGCAAGGAATGAGTTAGTGAAATCAGCCCCTGAACTCTGCATCATGGCAAGCAGCTGGGTAATAAGTGCTTCATCCTCGGGCTCCTCGTTGCTTAACCCGAGCTTGGCCCGCATGGCCGCGAGCCACCGCTGGCGAAACATATCCGCTCCGCAGGACAACTCTGCCTGAGCTAATTCTACCGCTTGCTGTCTGTCATTGTGAAGCAGCGGCAGCAAAGCCTCGGCAAACCGCGCTAAGTTCCACAGGGCAATGCTCGGCTGGTTGCCGTAAGCATAGCGCCCATGGTGGTCAATTGAGCTGAACACAGTCGCGGGGTCATAGGTGTCCATAAAGGCGCATGGGCCATAGTCAATGGTCTCGCCACTTATTGCGGTGTTATCAGTATTCATAACGCCATGCACAAAGCCAACTGCCTGCCACCGCGCGATTAAGGCGGCTTGTCGCGCGATTACCTCTCGCAATAAGAGCCGATAGCGGTCTTCACTGCCGTCGATACGCGGATAGTGCCTGTGCAAAGCGTAGTCCGCAAGCGCCGCTAGGTCAGCTCTGTGGCCATACTGCGCCGCAAACTGAAAGGTACCCACGCGCAAGTGGCTCTCCGCAACACGCACCAGAACGGCCCCTGTGAGCGCAGTCTCGCGCCATACCGTTTCCCCAGTTTTCACTACCGCAAGGCTGCGCGTTGTCGGTATGCCAAGTTCATACATCGCCTCGCTAATAATATACTCGCGCAGCATAGGCCCTAGCGCCGCCCGTCCGTCGCCGCGACGCGAATAGGGCGTCTTACCCGCGCCTTTAAGCTGAATGTCAAAGCGCTGCCCCGCAGGCGTAATCTGCTCGCCTAGGAGAATCGCCCGCCCGTCTCCTAGCATCGTGAAGTGGCCGTACTGGTGCCCGGCATAGGCTTGGGCGATGGGTATTGCGCCCGGCGGCAACTTGTTGCCAACAAGCTCGGCGGCACCGTCCGGGCCACGCAGGGCTTCAATATTGAGCCCTAGGTGCAGGCCCACAGGTTCATTCAGTATTACAGTCTCCGGTGAGCGCACCGGGGTGGGGTATTGATGCGAGAAGAACAACTGCGGTAGCTCTTTATAGCTATGTTCCAAATTCCAGCCTGTCACCTGATCTACTGCCCCCCACTGTACCTATCGTCACTATGATGTTACCACAGCTAGCCTGCTATACAACAAGCACATTGACGTTCCGTGCATCTAGGTGAGATAATCTACCATGACCATACAGCGGGAGTGAGATAAATGCTTGAGTTAAGGCCGGCCAAAGCAGAGGATAAAGAAGCAATACTGGCGTTCTGCCAGCAGACATTTGCGTGGGGCGACTACATCCACTATGTCTACGACCAGTGGCTGACTGACGCTAACGGCGACATGACCGTAGCCACTGTTGACGGCGTACCTGTGGCGCTGTCCCGCGTCCGCTACCTAAGCCCTACCGAAGCATGGTTTGAGGGGCTGCGTGTAAACCCTGCGGTTAGGCGGCACGGTATGGGCAAAGCCATAGCCCAGTATAATCAAGCGCGCGCTCTTGCCCGCGGCATCGCAATTGGACGAGCCTTCATTTCAGCGACAAACATCGCCTCGCAGACACTAAGCTCCCGTATAGGCTTTGTGCAGGTTGCCGAATACCGAGGCTTAGATCTCAAAACCCCCGTCGAGAGACCCACTGCACCCTACACAGTAAAGCAAGCGACCGCCAACGACATGGCAGAGATAATCGCCTTTATGCAGGATTATCGCCACGCGCTCCTCAGCTGGCATTGGCACGTGCAGCAGGTCTCCGAGCACGCCTTGCGGCGTGCCCTCGCGGACAACTCCCTGTGGGTGGCCTTACTTGACGGCATAGTCTCTTGCGTCAGCACAGTGACTTTTTGGGATGACGACAAAGAAATGAACGTGGTCGGTCTCTTTAGTGAGCAAACCGCCCCCGCCACAGCTATCGTTCAGCACATGATTAACGAGCACTTAGCCGGAAACATCTCTGAGCTCAGGGTCTATCGACACCACGAGCAACCCCCCATCGAGCTCGCCTCGCTCGGCTTAGAGCCTAATCCCGAAGCCATCAGCGGCATTTGGGAGCTTAGGCTATCCTAAGTGCGCTCGAGCCTGCTCACTCTCTACGCCGCCAACTACAATTAAGCCAGCCCCGCCAAAGAGCCACCTCCTACAAGGGGTGGCTCTTTTTCGCTTTGGCCTGCACTTTCGGCAAAAACAAGTGGCACTTCCGATGGCTTAGCTGGTATTATTGTGGTCAGATGAGGTGATGAAGTGCTCGAAGACAAGGACATATTGAGCGAGGTGCAGTCTAGAGCGGTGTTTCAACGTGGGGTGGCTTACCACAAGCAGGGCCGCGTTGGCGAGCTGCATTATAAAGAGACCAGCCGCGAATTTTGGGCGACGGTGGAGGGTGAGCACGAATATACGGTCGTCGTAGCGTTCGACAAGGACCTCAGCATAAAGTCGTATCTCTGTGAGTGTTATGCTTACGAATCGTATCCCGGTGCGTGCAAGCATGTGGTGGCGCTCATGAAAAAGATTCAGCTCCAAGGGGACGACCTTTTTCGTGCCAAACACGCCACCAGACTGCCCGAACCAGTAAATAGACTGATGCAGGACTTAGCAAAAATGCACACCGCAGAACATGCAGTTGCCGCGCCGGTAGTAGTCCAGCAGGCAACCCTCGTGCCGACCCTGCACAAGCTAAATTCCCGCATTGTGGTTCTTACATTCACCATTGGCGTCGACCGACTCTATGTGCTTAAGGACACCCGCAAATTTGTGGAGACTCTTGTGCATGGCGGCGAGCTCGATTTTGGTAAGAACTTTACGTACAGGTCCGCTTCCACCACGTTTGACCCCACGTCGCAAGCCTTGCTGGACATGATGCTCGGGCAATACTACGACGAGCGGTATATGCCGGCAAGCCTCCATAGCCCAAACGCCTACTTTATGGGTAAGCAGTTTAGGCTCGACTGCTCAGGCCTAAATCGGTTTTTAGAAATTAGAAATTATGCGCCACAGAGAGTTTGCGCTTAATCTTGGCGAGCACGAAATCGTGACACGACTTGTCGCGGGGAAACCGCCGGTCTCGCTCCATGTCGCGGCATATGAGCAGGGGGTTAAAGCCACTCTAACCCCACGTGGAACAAGTTGCTACCCCATCAACCCCGAGGCTACCGTCGTGTGCCATGACGGCATACTCTACCAAGTAGAGAAGCGTTTTGCCGATTATGCCAAAGCGCTTCACCAGTGCTTCGGCAAGCTAGGCGAGGTGGTGATCCCGCTGGCGTTTGTGCCGCAGTTCTTAACGACCGTTGCTGGTGCCGTAGAAAACATAGGCGTCGTTCAGTTAGACGAATCAATGCTCGCACATTTCTACCGGCAGCCGCTTGAGACACAAGTTTATCCAGACCAGCACAAAAATGGGGTCGCTGTCACACTCAAGTTCAGGTACGGCGAACACGCTTTCGATCCTTTCGCCGTCAGACCTGAGCCCTCGCCCGTTGTAGACGGCAAAGCCCTGTTGCGTTCTGCGCGCGATGAAGCTAGCGTGCTCGCATTGCTTAAGCGATACGGTTTCAAGCAGCAGCGTGGTGTAGCTGTGTTAGACGACGAAGCGGCCGCCTTAGAGTTTTTTCTCAGGGGTGTACCCGAACTAGCGCAGTCGGCAGACATCTTCTATAACGACGACTTTAAGCCCTTGCTCAGATATCCTGGTCGGGTGAGCGCAGGCGTTAAACTCAATATGGCGAGTGGGTTGCTAGAAATGACCGTAGATTACGGCAACATGCAGCCCAAAGAATTTGTCGAACTCATGTCCGCCTATCGGCTAAAGAAGCGCTACCATCGGCTAAAAGATGGCTCGTTCATGACGCTAGAGTCACCCGAATTTGCAGGTGTTGCTGGCTTGCTAGATAACTTGGGCATCAGTGCGACCGAGCTAACTCACCAGAAAATAGAGCTCCCAAAATATCGCGCCATGTATATCGACAGCCTCAGCCGCGATACAACCGGGTTGCTCATGGAGCGCAGCAGCGCCTTCAAAAAAATGGTGCAGGATTTGCAGGAACCACAAGATCTCGAAGTGACGGTGCCAGAGAGTTTGCAGCATATTCTGCGAGACTACCAGGTAACAGGGTTTCGCTGGCTAAAGACCATGGCTAGCTATGGGCTCGGCGGGGTCTTAGCAGACGACATGGGACTAGGTAAGACTCTCCAAGTCATCGCGCTAGTGCTA
>QLUS01000039.1 GCA_018725535.1 Bacillota bacterium | reverse complement strand
GCGCAGGGGGGGCGATAACACGGCTTTGCGCAACGATCACCTTGGCATCATCCCCGAGCGCGCGCTGCTTCACTTGCGCGGACTCGTCATCCGTCAGGAAACGGCTGAATGAGAACTGCAGCACGCCGGTCTGGGTCGCGTCGAATGTGACGTTGGTGGCAATCTCGGTGACAGGGACAGGGATGCCACGGTTGGAGAGCGCCTGAAGGTACTTGCCCCAATTACTCAACGACCCCTTGTGGATCGCGAATCCGAGCACCTTGTAGGTCGGATCGGACGCGGGTAAGACAGCGAGCACCTTGCTATCATCGCACGCCTTGATCTCTTTCCCCGAGAGCTTGCTGATCTTCGACCCCCATGCGTTCTGCGGGCAGTCGACGCACTGTGGGTGCTGCTTCTGCACCACGTCCGCATCCGGCGTGACACCATTGCTTGACCGGCACGTGGGCTCGTCGGTGCTCCCCTCCACGTAGTCGCCAGGGTAGTAGGTTTTGGTAATTGCCGGGTTCGCCGCCACGAGGGCAATCTCCAGGCATTGCAGCGGGAGAGCGGGTTGACCCGGCAACGAAGGCTGCATGTAGGTTTTCAGCTCGCCCCCTTCCTTCTCGTGGAAGCGCCCCGCTTTGATGCTAATTGACGGGAACCCGCCGGTCTTGATACCACCGGCGGCCGCCGCGTTGGCAGCAGCGCTCTCTGCGGCGGCAGTGGGGGTTTGCAGGCGAGCAGGAAGCGGAAGGTTTATGGGTAGTACGGATAGGGCAGTAGTCATGTTCGTCGTTCTCCTTGGTTAAGACTTACCTTTGTGCCAGGAAAGAACCCGGCGAGATTTATAGGCGACCCCAGGCGGGGGCGACTGGTTGGCAGTTATATAATCTGTCACCACCGTCTTGTTGACGGCGTGGTTGAGCAACTCCCATTCCTGCTTCTCAATGATGTGAGCCAGTGTCGCGTCCCAGTCAGTGACCTTGCAGGAGTTCTGAGTCGTGAAGAAGGCCATGTGCCCCTCGGAGGTCTTGAACTGCTGCTCCCCTGCCGACACCATCGAGTCGTGCACGAAGCGCTCGCAGAGCAAAAGTTCTTCCTTGAGGGGTTCGAGTTCCAGCTTGTGCCGGCCTTCGAGCAATGCGATCTCCTCGGCAAGCTGGAACCTGCGGGACATTACTTCATAGCGGTTTAGATCTTCGCTCATGCTTTTCTCCGTTCCCGCACGCGCCGCGGGGAGAACGCCCGGCGCCTGTATTCCGCGGGATCACCCGGCCGGTCGCTTGTAGCCCGCGGGGGGAACGCCCGGCGCTCATAATGCAAGTCAGGCGCTATCGAGCGGTTAACGCCCTGGCTTGCACGGCGTTCTACGTAAGACATTCGCTTACCATAGTAACGAACGGAGGACGACTTTCGAGGCCAAGCTCGTTCGACTGCCCTGCGCTCACCGGGCTCGGTCCACCCCGCAGCGATGAGCGCATCGTACAACCGCTGAAGATTCTCTTTCATCTCTCCCTCCTAGGTCTGATTAGAGTAAGCAAATTGACAAAAGTTCCCACTACTTTGGAACTGAATGAAAGGCAACCCAGATAAGCCCCAGGTTGGCTAGAGTGTACCCCACGAAAGTCACAGTCATGCCGGGGCGGAGGCCATACCAGTATGCCACCGCTGCCGCCACATAAAGCACGGTACTGATACCAAAGAGAAGAGCAAGCCAGTGCGCGAATGTCACTGCACCACCTTGACTATATCAATCCCCGCCGCCCGCGCGGCAAGTCCTCGTGTCATGAAAAACTCGACCGGGGCTATGTAAGCGAACTCAGAGGTGAAGTTCCTGCCTTGTCGAATTATCACGAACGACCGCAGACCCAGAAGGACCGCTGCATCGTATGCCATTTGCGCGGTGGGGAAGTGTCGCCGGCCCGAAGGACTCATTGTTCACCCCGCTCGACCATTTCAAGCAACGCCCCCTGCACCTTCTGTCGTCCCAAGCACCGTCCAACTAACGGCCACCACTGGTAGCCTACTACTCGCATCCACAAGTAATGTGCTTCGCGATGCTGGCAAGCGCCGCAGCGAGTACAGCGGCGCCCGTTTACCCTCCACACACTCCCGCTCGGGTAGTTAAAGGAGTGGGGCTTCCAGGCGTGCTTCACTGTTCACCTCGTTCCACCATCTCAAGTAGTGCTCCCTGCACCTTCTGGCGGTCCTGCAAGCGCTTGTAGATCCTACGCTCTACTGCCGAGCCAGCTAGATTCACGATGTTCGCCGTATGTTTCTGCCCCGCTCGGGTTATGCGCCCGTTGGCTTGTTGATAGGTATCATTCGAATCGATCGGGGCATACCAGAGGATCGTGGAGGCTTCGGTCAAAGTCAGCCCGTGACTCATGCAGCCTGGGTGCGCAATGATGTCCAGATCGTTCGCCGGGTTCTGGAAATCGGAGAACACTTGGTTCCGTTCTTTGACCGGCGTGTCACCCGTTATAACCGCGAAGTTCCAGTGCTTGCGCAACTCACGAGCAAGCATGCCGGTGACTGCGGTGAATGGCACGAATACGATCACCCTCTCGTTGACCTGCTCGATCAGCTCCATCAGGGTTTCGAGCCGGTTGCCCGCGTCGATCTCGCGCGGGGCACCAGTGGAATCGTAGACCACCCCGCAGGCGATTTGCAAGAGCTTGCTCAACTTCACACCCTCATTTACCGCCGTCACGCGCCCGCCTTTGACCTCAGTGTACAACTCGCGCATGATCTCCTTATAGTGCTTCGTCTGCTCGGTAGACAACTCCACGTCACGTGTCTGGTAGAGAATGGGCGGGAGGTCCAGGCACTCATCGCGCTTGAACCGCACGGCGGGGCGCATCGCCTTGTACACGATGTCGATTGCTTCCTTCCGAGGGGTCCAGACGAACGGGCTCTGATGCTCCATTACCATGTGCTTCCACTGGGTAAAATACTTGGGCACCGATGTTGGCGTGACGAGCTTGCATTGGCCGTACGCATCTTCAGGTGAGTTTGGAATCGGCGCACCCGTCATGCCCCAAACCCACGGGCGCGGCGGGTGGCCGGGTGGGTAGATCACTGCGTTGACGGCCTTCCAGCGGGCGGTCTGCCGGTTGCGCAGCGTGGCGATCTCATCGATGATTACTACGTTGATGTCAGTGCGGGCTTCGAGTTCCTTTTGAATCACGCCCACGCCATCGTGGTTGATGATGTAACAGTCTCGCGGATCGGCTAGCAGCTTGCGCCGGCGCTCAGCCGTGCCATGCAGGACAGAGAAGGTGCGGTGCGGAAAGTGGATAAACAAAGTGTCGCCCCACACGCGCTCAAGCGTGGATAGAGGCGATATGATCAACACGCGCTTCGCAGCACCGACTTCCAGCAAGTAGTCGGCGGCCCAGGCAGCAGACAACGACTTGCCGGTACCGATGTCGTTCAGGACAAAGCCGTGCGGGTTGGACACTGCGAACGCCGCTGTCGCCTTCTGATGCACGAAGGGCTCGGGCACGAACTTGCGCTCACGTGGCCAGCGATAGTAGTGCTCGATCGGGCTGGGGGGGTTGAACCCTGCGGCAGTCAACCGGATGCAATTATCCAGCGTGTGCGCCATGCCGGTCTTGTGGGGGCCGAGCGGGAACGAATCCGGGATCAACCCGGAGTAGGGCTGGTCCCAAACAAGTGCGCGCTCCTCGGGATGGACCTGGAAGATCATTTGCCTCCCTCACTACAAACAACACCGCACTCAATACTGGGTTCTGCTTCGTAGTGCCCCATACCGGGGGGGAGTTCGTCCAGAAAAATGACTTTGCGTTTTCCGTCGCCGGCATAGCTTTTGTTGATAGCAACGTTCATTTTGCGCTCTTGTGCCGCCATCCGAGAAAAAGCTTCGGGAAAGTCGATACGTATCTTGTTCCAATAGCCAGCCTGCCCCTTTACACAGCCGATGCAGTTGTTATTACGATAGCCAAGTTCGTACATAACTGGTGGTTTTATTCCGCTGTCTTTCAAAGCCCAAATCGAGAGCGCGTGTGTCACACCGAGGTCTCGCAAGTTCCATTCGCAAGTAAGCTCGGGATTATTTGCTTCAAATTGCGAGATGCGCTTCTGTTCCCCCGCGCACAGGCCAAAAACATGCAAATCATCCTCGCGTTGGTAAGCCCGGCGGGGCAATTTCTTCAGTTCTGTCGTACACCGCGCCCCGCCCGGACCTACTAACCACCCTGTCTTATTGAAGACATCAAAAATGTCTTCATATTTTGTAGAGCGGATTGTCTTTATTTCTAACCCGAGCCACCGAGCAACATCGGCCATGAAACGTTTGTTGTCAGGGTGCTCGTACTTCAAAGTGTCACAGTACAAAACTTCGCAACGAGCGCCATATTTCTCAACTGCCAATTTAGCAGCAACAGCGCTGGCAGCACCGCATGAAAACCAGCAGAGGACGCGAACACGAAAGGTCATACTCGCCGTTCAACTCGCTGCTGGCAATACACGCAGCGAACCTTATTAAGCAAGAGCCTGCCCACCGGGATATCGTCTTCGCAGTCAATGCAGTGCGACCCATCAAAGTCTGGATGCACCTCTGGTGCGCTCTTACCTCGCGCACGAAACTCCGCGGCGCGTTGATACAACTCCACTGCTGATAATGCAGCATCCACGAGGTCAGGCACGCGAGACTCCATAAGGTTGGTGAAACTGCCGGTCTAGCAGCACGAGGTCTTCTTGCCCATCGACCACTTCAACGACCCCGCCAGCGAGGCCTATGGCATCGGCTATAAGAACCTGGGGCGTGGACAGCCCACGATTTTTTTCATTCCTGCGGCCGGGGCGCTTGCTCTCGATGGCGACGAACACACTTATGCGGCGGCCCACCATGTCGGGCGTAATTACGACAGGCACGAACCCCACGCGGTCAGGAATGCCATGAATCCCCCAACCTGTCTGGATGGGTGCATAGGACCACCCATTTTTACCTTCAAACCAAAGCTTCACAAGAGCTTTTACGTCGTCTTCAGTCTTGGGCTCACTCATCTCACCCCCCTCAAAACACCGCTGGTATCAAAGCAAGCAATCCAAACAGAACAATTGCGGCCAAAAGAGCGTGAAAGTAATCAGGATGCATTCTTACCCCCCATCGCAATGTCTGTTGCCTCCCACTGCGCGCCTCGTTCCCCGCACGCGCTAAAGAAGATGCTTTTTTCACGCTCGCTGATACAGCTTGTGCCTCGCGTTCTGTCGGGACTGCTCAAAACATAAGCATCTCCCGCATTTACCCGCGGATTATGGCAGCGCAAATTCCCCTCGCTTTTATCTTCGGGCGCGCTGTGCCGGCACTCTCTGCACAGTAATGGGTATGGCTTCATTTCGTCTCCTCAACCCAGCCGTTATTGCGCGCCCACGATTCGAGTTGCGGTGTCGTGAACACGTCCTCCGGCGAAAGATTGTTAGAAATCCATGCAATGGAATCCTCTAGCAAGGTTTGCGAGAGTACGGTTAGCAAAAACGACATGTCCTGCCTTTGTGTCGTCATGTTTCTACTCCTATCTCGGACTTTCTTCGTCTCTTCAAAACCGCCATCGAGTAATTGCGCGGCGATTACTCGTGCCGCCTCCCGCAGCCGAGTGATGTCGCTTTGCATCACCTGGCCGTACGAATACGCCGCGCGCTCCTCGATGGCGAGGAATGGATCGAGAGCCTGAAGCAATGCCCTCACGTCCTTGGGTATTTCGCTCATTGCGTCTACCTCACTCCTTTGCTGTGCCGCGCGCGCCGCTCAGCCCATCCATGCGCCACAGTGCGCCCGTCATGTGGTCGATCTGCGTTAGCAGGCCGAGCACGTCCGGCAGGGGCTCCCAGTCGAACGCGGTTGGATAGTAGTGGCGGCGATGCAGGTTCACCGCGAGTTTGGTGGCGTAGTCGATGGCCTGGCGCTCGCGCTCACGGCACTCCGCAAGCTCGGCCTGGAGGCGCTCGATCTCGTCCAGCAAATCTTCGTCTGGAATCTCTCCGCGTCTTGTGCTGCTCACTCCCCCTCCTTCAAGACTTCGGTGGTCTCACCGGCTCGCTGCTACTTGGTCTGGCATCTCGACCATACCAAGTTTCGCGTTGCTGGACAGCCGTATTCCACGCTGCCAGCGCCGAGACTAAGAACTGCGCGAGTATGAAGTCGGGCGTGTTCGACGCACCCTCAGCATTGAAACGATTGAGCGCTACAGCTAAGTCCTGCGATAGATCAGTTGAGATGGGCTTTGTCATCCCTGTTTTCGCCTCCTTCGCCTTGTCAAGTGCATTGAAAGCGTCTACAGCGTCAACCAAGCGCCAACAGGGTGCTGTTTCCGTCGGGTCTCGCACTTCTTCCTCGTACGCTACGAGCCATCCTTTTGCAGCTTCGACGATTTCGTGTGCTGCCGCAAGATCGGCGCGCGCGGAATTTAAGCCAGCAACCAAGCAATGCGGGCATCGTGCCAATCCGTCCCGCGTTGGATGAGAGTCCAGCTTTGCGAACCGATGCCCTAGTTCGCAAGTCTCGATTGTTATGTCGCTCATTTCCCCTCCTTCGCCGCGGCCCCAGTTCTTAGTGTGCCACCAGCCAAATGACCCCGGCGAGTGCCACCCATACAGGGAGGGTCAACACCACCACGACCAGCGTGAGAAGAACCAGTGTAACCCATACATGCAGGATGATCTCCAGTACGTTGCTCTGCCATGGAGGCTTGTTCCACCAAGCTTTCAGTGCTTTCATCCCGGCCTCACAGTCTGAGTGCGTTCAAGGTTGGCGACCCGATCCAGAGCCTCGCGTAACGAGCGGCGGAGGTGGACACAATGAGGGCAGGGGTCTTGGTAATACACAGGCTCTAGGGGCCGCAAACCCACGACTGAACCGACGGTCGAAGGTGTCCCCCACCCCCCTCTGCGCTCTTGGCTCATTTTATCCTCCGCTCTTCCCCCGTGTAGCCGGCGGGGGTACGTGATCGGCGCCCATCTAGCAGCCTGTTTTTCTTGGGTCGGGTTTTAACTGCCCTGGTCTTCGGCTCCTCATCACGTTCAATAGTCTTCTTGAATGAAATGCCAGCAGCAGTGTGATACACCACAACCCCTTCGGGGTCCATGAAACCTACGGCGGCCCGCGACCCCCCCAAACAAAGCGCATTCAACTCGTGTTCTATCTGCATTGTCGAAAACTCGCCCTCGAATAACATGGGTACAACTTGGCAGCACAGAGGCCGGAGCTCGAAAAGATCCCATCGGGATGTATTGAACAGCGAGAATCGCCGCTCGCCCTTCGGCAGCCCATATCCGCGCTGAATGCCAGACCCCCACCACTCGCCATGATGGAGACCGGCTCCCAGATTCATAATATCGTTTTTGTTCTCATGCGCCCAGCGAGAGAAGCCGAAGTTATCATCCTCGGGAGTGATCCAGCGGTTCCGGCTGCCAGTCAGGAACAGTCCATCCTCGCCTATGTAGATACAGGCGTTAGTGCCGTCAATTTTTTCAGTCACCGTGCAGGCGCGAGACAGACGGGCGATCTTCGGAAACACGCTAAACGGGATTGTATCCATTCTTTCCTCCTCTCTCTGTTGACCTCGCCAACGACAAGAAGTTCACTATCGACGGCGGCCCTCGACCCCGCCATCGACCAGCACGAAAAACGTGTTTGGATACTGACAGCGCTTCGCGGCACGCATCTGTTCACTGTACTCCGGTGTGCAATCCCGGCAATATGATGCCGGGGTGTTTCCGCCGCTGGTGTGCATGAGCGCGCGGTAGGTCTTCCACTGGGCCTGTGAGTCGAAGCACCGTGGAGCGGTGACTGGGAGCGCGGGCGGGCGAAGGTGGGAAGTGCCCATCTCACCCCCCGAACCTCACGGCCGCTACAGAACAAGCCCCCACGCGGTTGACAGCGCACCACTTGCACGCCTGCTTTGACGGGGTGGCGGGCCAGTGGTCCGCTTGGTAACTCACCTGCATGCGCTCTACATCTGGAAGGAAAGTCTGCCACAGATCGGGCAACTCCGTCCGGTGGTACGTGTTGTCACTGGTGCTGCCGTGTTTGAGCCAGATGTACGACGTGTGAAAGGTCTCGACTTCAGGAAACTGATGAAATCCCACGGCGGCGAACAGGCGGAGCTGGGCTTCGTCCGGCCAAATCATGCCGTTCTTCCAGTCGCCCAGGAACCCGCGGTCGCCGTCAATGACAGCGATATCGTAGATCACCCGCACCCACGCCTTGTCCCAGTCCGTGTAGCCGCACGGCGTGAAGGCTTGGTCCAACGCGAGTTTCATCTGTGTAAACTTGATCCCCGGCGCATCAAGCACGACTTGAGCCACGCCTTCCCACTGTGCAAATTTAGGCGGCAGAGGCGCCCCGCTGATGCGCGCGGTCAGCGCCTCGTCGATCTCGTTGCCGTCCTTCATCGCCTGGGTTTGCACGAACTCAATACGCTCAGGGCGCCCCCGCTCGGCGACTTGGGTGTGGTACAACTGTTTGGGGCAAGCGAGGTAGGTCTTGAGCCGGCTGTGGGACCAGGGGAGGAAAAGAGCTGTCATTTCGGCACACTCACCCATGAGGTCTTTAGCGGCTCGCGCCGACGGTCAACGTAAACCGGCATCCGATACGTGATTTTATACTTAGGATGCGTGAGCCAAAGGGCCTGTTGCGGGGGCTCAAAAGGGAAGTTGTTTGCATAGGCATATTCGTCATAACCTTTTAGTGAGCCGTTGATGATAAAGCGCCCGTGATGCACGTACTGGTGGAAGTGCCCCATTATCATCGTGGCGTAGTCCATGTCGATCTGGGCATTGCGCGAGCGTTTTTTGTGATCGCCGCGGATGATTGGTCCCATGACCCCGATCACGCCGTCGCCGCCGCGAAACTGGTCTCCATGAGTCAAGAGATATGCGTGATCATAGACTTTGTAATACGCATCCGACCCGTCGGGAATGAAAAATGTAATCCGCTTATCTGCCTCAAAACGCTTTGCCAAGAACCGATACATCAGCCAATCAAACGATGTAGCGTGGCGGTCTTTAGCCCAAATCTTTGTCGTATCTCGGCCGTGATTACCCGAGACACAGGGCAAAAACACAGCGCCGAGCTTATCCGCCAAGCTGGTAATTACACCAACAAGCACGCCGTACAAGTCAAGCACTGTCGGCATGGAATTAAGTTCGTTCGTCGCAGTCAGTTCTTCGTGGATATTGCCTGAAATCATATCCCCTCCGAGTGGAAGCACGATTCCAGGGTAATCAAATCGAGGACTAATAATCCCCAACAGGTGAATAGCAGATTCGATGCAGGTTTCCATGCGCTCGTGGGCTATACGCAGAGAGTACTCATTCACCCCGTTTATCTGCGAGGAAAAGACGCGCTCGCCCCAGTGGAGGTCTGACAAGAAGAGCGTTGGAACGCCCGGCGCGGAAAGCTTCGTGCTAGGTCGAATCAACCACTGTGGCGGATCCAGCGCCTCAACTTGTCGTGCTAAGTTGCCGATCACCTCTTTGATAAGCGCCGTCTCTTCGGTTTGCTTCTCTTGGGAGCGCAGCTCTGTTTCCAGCCGTTTGATCTGCCCGCGCAAGCTCGCTAGGTCGTTCGGATCTACAATCCCCTTGCTAGGCTTAATGCCGCGCACCTCCGCTTGTGCCAAACGGTTCTTGAAAGTCATCTCAGGCAGCTTTAATAACTTCGCGGCTTGGGCTTTGTTCCCCCCGCAGCGGATGAGCTCATCGAGAGTCTCACGTAGCGCTGACTCGGAAACGACTGTCATGAGGAGGCCTCGTTGGGTAACATGGGTTCTACGCGAACGAATCGCGCGCTAGTGGTCATCAAGAGATCAACACCGCGATGCAAGCGCTCGATCGTATCGTTGTTCCATAGCTCACGCTCACCATCGAGGACTGGTAAGAGCTGCGCGGAGACGTGCGGGTCAGCAGAAGCAACGCGACTATTGTGAATATGCCAGATGTTACCATGATGGTACTCGGAACGTATCCACGCCCGCTCATTTTCGAACCGAGTCCCACACTCGACGAAGCTCATGGGTCGCTGCTCTGGGTAACGGATGCTTTGCACCTGCCAGATCGAGTCGGCGGCGCGCCGTACCCAATAGTCCGGGTCTTGTGCCCGGCGGTAGTCAGTGCCCCACCACTGGAGAATCTGGCGGGGGGAAGGGTAGTAAGTACCCAAGGCGCATAGCTTCAAAACCGACAACTCAAAAAAGGCGTGATCTTCGCACCGCGTTAAGTCCAAACGCCTTTGTGGGAATGCTTTCGTTGCCCGGTCGCGGAGAAGCGCTTGATCTGGAAGATTGTAAGCTTGTTGGACTTCCGCATAAAGTGCATCCGAGAACGCGAACTTCACAAACCCGTAACGCTCGACAAGATAATCTGCCACGGTATCTTTACCAACACCCGCAGCACCAGCCAAGCCGAGAATGATCATCGCATTACCTTCAAGAAATGCTCCACACTGTAGTAGACTGGTATCCTTAGCTCACCCGCTCGAATCACTTCCTTGTCGGCGCCAAGGGAGTCGCCAGGGATGCGGATCAACGCTTGGCATAGAGGTAACCACTCCAAGTCCCAATCGTACCACTGCTGCGCATCAGCAGGGTGCAGGAAGTGCCAGATCATGTTCATGTGCGGGATGAAAGGTGTGTATCCAGCACGGAAGACCTTATCACCAGCCATGATAGCCGCGCGCACGTTCGCCACTACATCGCCCTTGGTGTACGGGCCAGCGATATAGACCTTTAGTTTTGTCATTTCACTCCCGCGTAGGTTACTCCTATGCCCCCCTCGGCTGCTAGGAAGAGCCCCGGCGCCCAGGCGGGGGCTTGCTTCATCACACTGACCATAAATTGTAAAGAAAGTTCCGCTGCCGTCTCGGGGACGACACAAACTACCTCATCGTACGGCCAGAGCGCGATCTTGATCCCCGTGTCAGCAATCTCCAACATTTGCTCCGAAACAATCAGTCGGTGGGTGTGCTGTGCAATGTTCTCAGTCAAAAGCGAGCCATAAATCTTAGTGCGCTTGCGCCCATCCCAGTACGTAGCCTCGCCGTCTGAATCGCGCCCGATACCGCGGTAGTCCAGCCACAGTCCCGTTGGCCCGTGGATACGCTCTTTCGCCGTGCGGAATACGCCGTGCGCGCCGAAGGTCATCTCGCGCCCATCGATCATGGCATTGATGACTTGCTCCATCTGACCCCAGAAACCGTACTTGCCGGTAATGGCCTGATACTTCCTCCGGTATCGCTGGACAAGAGCCTCCGAGACAAGGCAGTGAATCAGCCGATCAGTCAGCTCCAAGCGAGAGGGCATGGCCTCGACCTGGGCGACCTTGTATGGGCTATTCAAAAATGGGCTCGGGTCAACACCGAGAGCTTCCATGTCCGCCTGTTTGAACTGGATCGGCGGGGCGCCGAGGGCTCCCTTCAGGAATGTCTGCGCGGCCGAGAACCAGCCAGCACCGAAGCCAAAGGATAAGATGCAAACCTTCCCCACGAACCCGGGAGTGTAGTCCGCCTTCACCCGTTTGCGGTCAATCGGGCGCCCATAAACTTCGGTCGCAAATTCGTTGTATACATCACGTCCCTGCATGAAGGCTGTGAGGAGATCGTGCTGGCCAGCGAGCCAGGCGAGGATGCGGACCTCGCCCTGCGCCGAATCTGCCGCAACGATTTTGAACCCAGGTGGTACCTGAATAGACTGCTTCAACACTGCCATCTCGGGGCGCGGCGCGCCCCCAATCTCGTTACTCATGTTGAGAAAGTTCATACTATCCCCACCGCTCGGGCGCAAGGTGTGTGCGCCGGCGTGAGAGAGGTAGATCGGCATCGGACCCCGAGAAGCGCTACTCAGGAATCGCTGTGCCCGCGTCTCGATGATGTTCGACTTGACCCCGATCCGAGCCTCCGCGAGAAACCGCACTTCTTCATCAGGATCTTCAAGACAAGACTGCATAAAGCCATCCGTGCGGGCGAAGGCATATATTGGCTCGCCGCTTGTAGGACTCGGCTTAGTTTCGGGTTCAACTCCAAGGCCGCGCAAGAGAGCAGCAAACTGCTCGTTCGAGCCCACGGGCTTCTTGTCCACACCAAGCCCCCCGCACGTCTTGCACATTGTAGCCGGTTCGTTAAATAGATTGGGTGTAGTGCCATGCCCGTGGCAGGCGGTGCACTCCATACCTATCCGCCGTAGTAACTCGATCTTACGTTGCCGCTCCGATGCCACCGCCCCTTGAAGCTTCTCTACATCGCCCACGAACACGGGTTCAGTGAACATACGGATCGTAAGGTCAATCAATTTCAATTCGTCGGCCGGCAAAAGAGGGAGGAACTTCTGCGCGAGGTCATACGTCCGGTCAACGTCATTGCAGCAGTACTGACCGTACTGATGCAGTTCATCCCGCGAAAAGTCCGCCAGGCGCTTGCCCTTGGCATATGTAACGAAATCGCCTTTAGTGCCAATACCATGACGCAGGCATAGATCATAGAGGCTATTACCCGCCTTCGGCCCATCAATCACTCGCGCCATCGAGAGCGTGTCAATGTGCATCGCCGGCCGTACACCGTAATGATGACTGAGGAT
>QLUS01000038.1 GCA_018725535.1 Bacillota bacterium | reverse complement strand
TCGAACAGGGCACGGAAGGGCACTAAGACCCGTCCGGCGCGGATCACGGGGGCTACTTGCAGGGTCATCGGTGTGCCCCGTCAAGCAGGATGCGGATGGGAGCGGTCGAGGCCTCGGTGCCTTGCGGACCGGCGGGTAGCAAGCCCCCCACGCTCAACGCTAGCGCAACCACGAGAACGACTAGTTTTTACATGAGATCTCCTCCTATATCGTGTTGGGCGTAATTCGCTGTTTCTTAGCTCACCCTTGATTGCCAATAACGCGCATAGCCTTAAGCTCTTCCGGGGATTTCAATGCCACTCCGCGGACGGCAAACCGCTGGCGCAGCCATTCCAAAGACTCAATGCCGGGTGCCGGATAGAAGGTGAGGACGAAGCTGGCGGTTACTGCCCCATGATTCTTGACTCCAAAAGACATGCCCAAAGGAATTAGCATAGCGCTCTCTGCGGCGACATTGAACTTCTCGTTCTCGCAGGTGATCTCAAGCTCACCCTCAAGCATAAACAGTCCTAACTCGAACTCCTCTTTCTCGGCGTGCCCGTCAGCGGGCATATCGCCGCCTGGGGGAACGTGCGCCACATAGGTAAAAATGTTCTGCCCGAATAGCAGTGGTCTGTACCAATAGAGATCCTTGCCGTGCTGGAAACCCTCAACTTGGTCTAAGTGTACTACCTGAACTTTTGACATCCCCATTCCTCCTTGTGCCATCCCTAAAGGCATCCTATCCTCCGGGTAGGGTTATCTCCGCCTTTAGGACAAATGGTACCGCAAGGCCGTTGGAATTACAAGCATAATCCAACTATTTCGCACTGATGAGACGCGAGGAGTTGACGACCACAAAGACCGAGGCAATGTTGTGAACGAGAGCTGCCATTATCGGACCCATCAGTCCAAGTGAGGCAACTGCCATGCCAATCATGTTTACCGCCAAGGCAAACACGTAGATGTTTTGCTGAATGATGCCGTACGTCCTGCGTCCTAAGCGCAGAACTTCTGGAATTGCTGCAAGTCTATCGCCCAAGAGGGCCATGTCTGCCGTGTCAATGGCGATTGCTGATCCGGCAGCACCCATGGCAATTCCGACGTCGCTCACCGCCAGCGCTGGCCCGTCATTTATGCCGTCCCCCACCATGGAGACTCTTTTGCCCTCTTTTTGTAGCGCTGCAATCACATCGGATTTTTCTGTGGGCAAGACTTCCGCAAAGAATCTCGCTATCCCCAACTCGCGCGCTACGTGCTGAGCGGCACCCTTGTTGTCACCGGTAAGGAGCACTGCTTCATGCACACCTGATTTCGCGATTTCTTGTAGCATCTCTTTAGCACCCGGACGTATCGTATCGCCTAATGCAATTAACCCCATCACTTGGCCGTCCCTAGCTACCCAAACCCCTGTCCAACCCCTAGCCTGATTGTCAGTTGCGGTCTGGCGGTGTGCGGACGTAAGCACGATGCCACTTTCCTCAAGCAACCGAGCTGTGCCGATTACCACCCGCTTCCCTTCTACCTCGCCGCTCATGCCGCGACCAGGGAGCTCCTTGACGTTGTCAGCCCCATTGAGAGGGATCTGACCTGCTGCAGCGGTGACCGCCTGGGCTAACGGGTGGCGAGAAGACTGCTCGATGGTTGCAGCGATGCGCAGCACTTCGTGTTCTGTGTGGTTGCCAAACGGCTGCACTGCTGTCACCCGTGGTTTTCCAAGAGTTAGAGTGCCGGTCTTGTCAAATACCAGCGTTGTGATGCGCGCTAGTTTTTCTACCGTCACGCCACCCTTGATTAGGGCACCTCGTTTCGCCGCATTGCCCACACTTGCTACGACGGCAGTAGGCGTGGCAAGCACCAAAGCGCAAGGGCACGCTATGATTAGCACCGTCACTGCCCGGATTATGTCTCCGGTGAAAATCCACGTCACTAGACCGACGGCCAGAACCAGTGGTGTAAACCAACCCGCAAAACGGTCGGCCGCCTTTTGGGCAGGGCCCTTCTTTACCTGAGCATCGCGCACCACTGCAATGATTTTCCCGACGGTCGAGTTGACACCCACCCCTGTCGCTCTCATGCTAATAGGTCCAGACAAATTCAAGGTTCCTGAGAACACCTTGTCATCGGGGCCTTTGTCTACTGGCAGAGATTCACCAGTGATGGGGCTTTGGTCAAGGGCGCTGTGGCCGTCTACCACCAACCCATCGACAGGTAGACGTTCCCCCGCATAGACCACCACTATGTCCCCTACCACCACCTCTTCCACAGGCACCTCGTGCAAGTGGTCATCGTGAACTACACGAGCCATTGGCGGTGTGAGATCCATGAGTTGGCTGATAGCGTCGCGGGTCTTTGCTAGGGTAAGCGACTCTAGCGCCTCACCAATAAGCATCATTATGGCAACAACCGCTCCCGCGATGTAATGTTCTACAAACACTACGGCTAGTAGCGCTATGGTCACCAAGACCCCCGCAGTAATGCGCCGTGCTCTCAGCACTTCCTTTAGTGTCTGACTACCAATGACCCAGAGACCAATGAGCACCGCTACTAGGGCAAAGTCAAAACCCAGCCACTCGTTAATCGTGCCATGCCAACTTAGTAGAGCTATTACGACAAGTAGCACCGGCACAAAAAAAGGTCTGTATCTGCCTCCTAGGGAAAAAAGAAAGCTAGGCAAGCGCAATGTAACCTCGCGCGTATGGCTATGCCCATGGTCGCCGTGCTCCACATCGTGGTCGTGTTTGTGTTCGTCGCGCCCTTTGGCGTGGGCATGTCCATGGTCGTCATGTCCATGGTCGTCATGTCCATGGTCGTGGGTTGGTCTACCATGTGTGTCCACTTGCCCGTGTTTAGCACTGGGATGGACCTTATCTGCGATGCGTGGTTTTTGGCTACTTCCTTTTTTGGCGAATTGCGCGCGCTTTTTTTGCTGTTCGCGCAGCGCATTACCGGCAATGTCCTGATGTCCTTCGTGCATTCGTAAACCTCCTTCCGCTAACCCTACCCCCAATATCCCCCGGGGAGGGTTGCATCGCAACAATTGTAGCAACATTCTCTGTCCCCGTCAAGCTTTATCCTAGGCTACACCGGCCATGCCGCTTTGGGGCCCTGTCCAATTTTGCACTCAAATCTTTGTCAGACATACTGTGTAGTAGAAGTGATAACACTTCCAACTACACCTATAGGAGGTTTGTCAAAATGTCTGACACAAGCAAGTTTGATTTCATCGACCATCGTTTCCGTCACCAGAGGATAAAAGTTCCGAGAGTGGTCTTTGTGCCTTGTTGTCGCTAGAGAAAGTATTATGAAGGTGAACGCAGCAGAGCCTTGCTGCTAAGCTCAACTGTCGCGCAATTTATCGCATGATGGGCTAGCATATCGTTAGCCCATTCTGCCGCTTGCGTTCTCAAGCACGGCAACTGGGGGTATAACATGTGTTACCATCGCAGGATAAGAAAGAAGACTAGAACCAGACGCGTCAGTTGTGCGACAGTAGTTGCGAAGAGAGTTATCCAAAAGGTAGGGCGCATCGAAATTGACTCTCCTATTGGGGTTGGCATTGCTGCGACTACGGGTGAACCCACAATTCCCCTGGTCTTAATACCACTAGGAGAACCGGTGCTTAGAGCCTTAGTAATTAAGGACAACTCGTTAACCACGGTTATCTGCCTGTTAAACTAGTTGTTGATGATAGCAAATCAGATCTATGCCCGGACGTGAAGCAGGGTATTGTCTTCAGGTTTAATATACCGATCCAGCATGAAAGGAGAATTCATGGAGTCTTATCTGGGGATTACGTTAAGGAAAAAGCACAAATAGAGCTGTTGTCAATATGGGGATTTCCCAAATCACAGCTGAATAAGGGCGTGTGTTCTGGTGCCAAGCTGGTTCTTACAGTTATACTGAAAGTTATAGTGGTGGTCTTAAGGGAAGAGTTGCTTAAGGTTAAAGTTAAGTAAGACGTGATCGTCCACGCGGCAGAGTGGCATGACGCGCATCAGGGCGTTGGTGACAAAAGCTGCGTCTGCGGAGAAGAGGTGATCTGGCGTAAGCGCGACTTCGCGCACCTCGCAGCCGATTAGACCGCATATGCGCAGCACTTCGGCCCGCATAATACCGGGCAGAGCTCCATCCGCGAGGCGCGGCGTCAGTACTACCCCTTCGCTGACCAAAAAGAGGTTGCTGACCGCCCCTTCCGCGATGTTTCCGGCAGTGTTCAGCAGTATGGCTTCGTCCGCTCCGCGTGAGCGGGCTTCTTTTTTTGCCAGTACATTGTCCATAAAGTTCGTGGTTTTATGCTTGCAGAGCGGCGAGTGTTCGTTGCGGCGGGTGGAACGCGCGATTACGGCAATAAGTCCACGCTCGTATTGAACGGCAGCGTACGGCTCCCCTCGCCGCGCAGTGACAGAGATATTGACCGGGCTGGATTGGGAAGCAAGCAATCCCTCGCTCGCGCGTGGGGAGATTGTAAGGCGCAGCGCCCCCGTGTCGAGGGCGTTGGCAGAAACAACAGCGTTTACTGCCTCAGCAAGCAAAGTCGAGCAGGGCACTGCGTAGCCAAAAGTGGCGGCAGAATGTGAAATGCGTGTGAGATGTTCATTTAGCAGGCACGCCACTCCCGCACGCACTAACATAGTCTCAAACAGACCGTCCCCATAGAGGTAGGAACGGTCGGCAATTGGCAGGCTCGCCTCTGCCGCTGATACTAGCGCACCATTGACATAGCAGTAGTCAGTCATCTGACTGTACTCCTAGACTCATGAGCATGGCTTTTGCCTTATGCAGCGTTTCTTCGTACTCGAGCCTTGGTACAGAGTCATACACCACCGCACCTCCCACCTGCAAATACAGGCGGTCACACTGATTCACAAAAGTACGTATGGCAATGTTAAGGTCAGCCGAACCGTCAAACCCGATATAGCCGATAGCCCCTGTGTAGATACCCCTTCGCACGGGTTCTAGTTCTTCGATGATTTCCATAGCCCGGATTTTAGGAGCCCCGGTGATTGAGCCGCCGGGGAAAGTTGCTTTCAGCAAATCCACAAAGTCTTTTTTCGGGGCCAGCTCACCGCGCACCGTAGAAACGAGATGAAACACTTGAGCGTACTTCTCAAGCACGATCAGCTCAGGCACATGTACTGATCCATAAGCGCACACGCGCCCTAGGTCGTTACGCATCAGGTCGATAATCATGACCAGCTCCGCGCGGTCTTTGACACTCCCGAGCAGCTCCTTGGCATTAGCCTCATCTTCTGCGGGGGTGCGCCCGCGGGGACGCGTCCCCTTGATGGGACGGGTTTCTACTAGGCGGTTTCGCACCGTAAGAAAACGCTCCGGCGACGAGCTAAGCACGCGCAACCCATGGCCGCAGTTTAAATAGGCGGCAAAGGGAGCCGGATTTGCCCGACGCAACCTGCGGTACAACTCAAAGGGGGGTAATCTCAGCGGCGCGTGTAAACGCTGCGTCATATTGACTTGGTAGACATCGCCCTGCACGATATACTCTTTGATCGCGTCTACCGCCCGCGAATACGATTCGCAGGAGAAGTGAGCCTTAACGTCTGCGGGAGATAACCTTGGCCCGGCCCACGGGTCGTGTGGCAACGGGCGAACAGCGGACAACCTCTCTTTGAGCTGAGAGAGTTCACGCTCTGACTGCGCTACAATGTATGCCTTATTCTCAACATGGTCGACCGCCAAAACCGTGGTGTAAAATGCCAGGTAAATGTCAGGCGTCTGCAGGTCGTCTTGAACTTTTTGCGGGAGCGATTCGATCATGCGCCCTAAATCGTAGGAAAAGAAGCCTACTGCGCCGCCGATGAAAGGAATTGCGTGCTGCGTACGCGGCAAAGCGAAACGCTGCAAGAGGGATCTCAGTTCAACCAGCGGATTGGCGGTCTTTACCACAACTTGTCCGTGCTCCTCGTACTGCACTTTGCGTCCCCACGACTTAAACGTGAGAAAGGGGCTGCTTCCCATAAACGACCACCGGCCCATAGTGGCACTTACGAGGCTACTGTCAAGCCAAAATGGGTACGGGTCGTTATGCAGCATGGCAAATGTGTCTTCTGCGGAGCCTTTAAGCTCAATTTGCTCGACTAGTAGCTTGATGTTGCCGCCTCCTTCTCTCAAACGCAGTAGCTAAGAAAGTTTACGAGCATGGTTTTGCCGTGCTCCGTTAAGATAGCCTCAGGGTGAAACTGCACCCCTTCTAGGCAGGGGATGCTCTTGTGGCGAAGCCCCATAATTTCTCCGCTGGCAGTCTCCGCAGTTATCGCGAGGCACTCCGGTAAGTGCGCGCGCTCTACGACAAGCGAGTGATAACGCGTGGCCGAAAAAGGCGAAGGCACTCCCGCGAAGACGCCCCCATTCGCGTGGAAGACATCCGAGTTCTTGCCGTGAACCGGGACGCTCGCCCTAACTATCCGCCCGCCAAAAGCCTGGCCCAAGCACTGGTGCCCGAGACAAATGCCAAGTATGGGTATGTGACCGGCAAAACGGCTGATTACCGCAAGCGAAATGCCAGCCTCGCGTGGCGTGCACGGGCCGGGGGAGATAACAATCTGCTGCGGGTTGAGTTTGGCTATCTGCTCACAGGTGATACTTTGGTTGCGAAACACCCGCACGTCTGCGCCTAGTTCGCCAAAGTACTGCACTAGGTTGTAGGTAAAGGAATCGTAGTTGTCAATCATTAAGAGCATGGTCACACCTGCTTGCGTTGCAGAAGTTGTTCATACAGGGCGCGCACGGTGTTCCCTGCGGGGGGCACTAGGACCAAGGGGGCGATTTGGGCGAGCGGGGCTAGAACAAACTCGCGCTCGCACATACGGGGATGGGGAATGACCAGATCGTCCTTAATTATGCACGCTTGACCATAGAGCAGTATGTCGATGTCGAGCGTGCGCGGCCCAAAGCGGATGTTGCGCACACGCCCCGCCGCATGTTCGATGTCCTGCACTGCGCGCAGTAAGCGATGAGGACTAAGCTCTGTCTCTATCTCAACGACAGTGTTAAGGAACTTGCCCTGTGCCGTGTAGCCAACTGGCTCGGTTTCAAGCGTGTCCGCCACTCTAAGCACGGTGATCCCCACTGTGCATTCTAGGGCTTTGATCGCTAGGCTAAGAGCTTGCTCCCTGTCCCCTAGGTTGCTTCCTATACTAAGATAAGCGCGCGCCACTGACTTGCCTTCTTTCTATTTCTACCCCTGCGAAGTCCATGCACAGGTCTAAGGGGGGATGCAGTTTCTTGACAGTTACACGAACCGACAAAGCTCCGCAGGCTAATACAGCCGCCGCAATTCTCTCGGCTACGGTCTCAAGCAGTTTGCACGGCGGTCCCTCCACAATGCTCTGCACGGCCTTACAGACAGCGGCATAATTAAGAGCGAGCCTTAAGTCGTCGTTCTCTGCCGCAGGCCGCATATCACACTCTATCTCCAGTGAAACGGAAAAGCGCTGCCCGAGCACTGTTTCCTCGGGCAAAGCGCCGTGATAGCCGTAGAACAACATATTCGCGAGTAGCAGCTTGTCTGGCATTATTTTACGCCTCCTTGTACCAAGGCATCTGTCATACGCGCTACCCGCTGCATGGCCCGGACATCGTGGACGCGCACTATTTTTGCTCCATGCGCGATACTTACGGCTACCGTGGCGGCAGTTCCTTCTAGCCGCTCGTCTACCGGCAACCCGAGTACCTGGCCAATCATGGACTTACGTGAAGTCCCGACAAGCAAGGGAAAGCCAAGGTCGACTATTTCCCGCAGGCGTTGCATGACCACGAGGTTTTGTTGCCACGTCTTCCCAAACCCGATGCCAGGGTCAAGTATGATGTTCCCTTCGCGCACTCCGACGCTAAGGGCCTGCTTGACCATTGCCCTGAGGTCGCGCTTAATCTCCCCTATTAGGTCATGGTAGAGCGGTTCTGCCCGATTGTGCATTAGGCAGAGAGGAACATTAGCTGCGGCAGCAAGCGCGAGCATCTCCCGGTCTTTCTGCCCGCCCCACACGTCGTTAAGCATACTGGCTCCTTCCGCTAGCGCCATGCGGGCAATCTCGGCCTTGTAGGTATCGATAGATACGGGCGTGGCGGTGGCGCGGCATACAGCTCTTACTACGGGGATGACACGCCTAGCCTCGTCTTGCGCCGAGACAGGTGTAGCCCCGGGCCGCGTGGACTCCCCGCCTATGTCGATTATATCCGCGCCTTCCTCCACCATTGCTAACGCGCGCTCTACGGCGCGGGCGGGGTCTAGGTACACCCCCCCGTCGGAAAAGGAGTCAGGCGTAACGTTAAGTATGCCCATAATCAGGGTGCGTCGTGTGAAATCGAAGCCCTGTGCGCCCATTACCGCCCCCCCTTGATTAGCGTTAGGGCTTCAGTGCGGGTTATATGGTTGGTACGAAAAATACCCCGCACTGCGGAAGTAACCGTTGTAGAACCAGGCTTCTTCACCCCGCGTATAGTCATACACAGATGTTCGGCCTCAATCACCACTAGGGCTCCCTTAGCTTCTAGCTTGTGCATAATGGTGTCTGCTATTTGTGTCGTTAAACGCTCCTGCAGCTGCGGCCTGCGCGACAATGTTTCCACTACGCGCGCTAACTTGCTGAGACCTGAAATTTTCTTCGGGTGGGGAATATAGGCTACGTGTGCCTTGCCAAAAAACGGGAGCAGGTGGTGCTCGCACATGGAATAGAGGCTGATATCCTTCACTAATACCATTTCGTCATGGCGCTCGGTGTAAAAACACTCCTCTAGATGCGCTCCGGGGTCCGCATGCAATCCAGAAAACACCTCTTCATACATCTTGGCCACACGCGCCGGTGTCTCCCGCAAACCTTCGCGATCCGGATCCTCCCCCACCGCTTCGAGGATCATGCGCACAGCTACTTGAATCTTGGCGTGGTCAATCATGCCGGGCGATTATATCGTCAGCTTGGCAGCGAGATTCTTTAGCTCTTCAAGCGACGAAGCGATTTCCTGCACTGCCGCCACCACCTCGTCTAATGACTCGGATTGTTGCTTAGTGACACTGTCGATAAGTCTTGCCTCGCGCATAATCTCGTCACTCGAACTGCGAATGCCCTTGACGATGTCTTCGATTTTGGTGACGGATTGCGAACTGCTCTTGGCGAGCTTGCGAATCTCGGCGGCAACCACGCCAAACCCACGTCCTTGTTCCCCCGCCCGCGCCGCCTCGATGGCTGCGTTAAGGCCGAGCAAGTTTGACTGATCGGCTACGGACTTAATAAACTGCAGGATGGTATCTGTTTCACCAATGTTTGACGCGGACTCCTCTGTCAGTTTATGCAACCGTTGGCCGATGCCATTAAGCTCAGCCGCCACACCGGCAATCTTCGCGGTGGTAGAGGTGATGTGCTGCATGCCGTTCCAGAGCTCATTTGTAACGCGCGCTAGGGATTCTTGCCGTTCCACGTTTTCCGCGAAGGCGACGGCGCCGATAATTTCGTCTTCTTCCAAAAGTGGGATCGCAATCCCGACATAGGGGAACCCGAATAGCTCGGGTCCTACTCGCGCGGCTTTGCGCGCCCCTTCACGCATCGCTAGGTCCACAAGCGTACCCTTCTTAAACTCCTGCCCGGGCGCAACCCGGTGATCAAGGTTCTTGCCCTTCTCGTAGTGCACATAGCGCTCGCGATCCACTACGGCGACGGCAATGTCCGACGCGAGCAGATGCTTAATGTGCGGGGCGACAGCGACAAACGCTTCTAGGATGTTCATCAAGATTCCTCACTTTATGTTTTTTGGGCAAGACCTCAAACCAAAGTTACGAGCCAGTTCCAAGCAATGGCGAGAGCGGCAAAAATGTCGGTGTTAAGTTCCAGCCAGTAAGCGGCAAGTCCAATTATAGCGGCGGGAACAGTGGTAATGGCTACTGCGTGCCAAGCTGAACGCCGGTCGAGGGCAATCAGCGGCAGAATGGCGTCACCGTCTTGAGAAATAGCGTTTGCCACCAGCGCCGCAAAGGGCAGATGACCTTGCATAAACAAGGTAACAAAGATGATTTGCGGCCCACACCCTGGAATCATGCCGACGAGTGCGCCACTCAGCACTGCGGCAATGCCTGCGGTTCTAAGCATCGACTCCATCAATAGCTCACCTTGGGCGTAGTCGCCGCGGCCGAGTCCAAGCACTGCCAACTCGTACACTAACAAGCCAACAAACACCCACGTGATCACAAACGCCGTCTCTTGCGCGTTGTGAATAAGTGTCTCACGCAGGGATGTAACCTTCTGCTCCGTTTCCTCATGCGTGTCACTAGTTAACAACTTTCTGCTAAGCAGCATCCATACAATAGACAAGACAGTGCCCGACACACCGATAATCAGCCCAAGGTTAGGTACCGCCAAAGCGTCGATGTCCACTTGAAACAGGCCGAGCAGGCCTAGCACCAAACCTATGCTCAGCAACAGCCAGTACCAAGGATATCCGTGGTGAGTTATGCGATAGGCCAGAGTATCTGTGGCCTGATGCCCGCGTGCAACGTGGTGCAGGGCCAAGTCGATTTCGTCACCCTCTGCATGCCCAATATGCGGGACGCGCACGGTGTGGTGAGCCCGACTATGCCGCTTCTTAAGTTCGCTCTTGCTGCGCTTCCTCCTCGCGTAGGCCTCACGCAGGTTAACGCCTATCTTCGTGCCGTCAATGACGTAACCAGTAATCATCCCGACTAGTACGGCAATAACACTGACGATAATGTAATGCCGTGGGATGCCAGCGATCATCACAAACGATGAGTCACCGGTGGTAGCTATCAGTGCGGCTACGACAGCGCCAAACGATACCGAGCCCCGGATGAACAGCGGCATTAGGAAGATGGTGCCTCCACATCCCGGCGTAACACCTAGCAAGGCTCCAAACACAGGCTGCCACCGTTTAGACTTGGTGATGGACGCCACAAAGCGACCCGACATCCTATAGTTAAGATACCCAAACAAGAGGAGCACTGCCCCTACAAACACGCCAATATCTACAAACGCACCTGCGGCACTAGCGAGAACTAACTCTAGGATTTTTACCAGCATTAACCCCCTCCCCTCCCCTTTATTCAGTGCTGCCCGACTAGCAGCTAGCTTTCACCTACATTCGCCACAATCAGTCCAAGTCCTGCCTGTCTGCTCGCGGTCTTGACACTGAGGGAGTGAAACTGTACATTGAGTCATAATGACGGAAAAACAAGGAGGGTGCCTGCTGTGACCAGCACCAAACCCGTAAGAGTACGCATCGCGCCTAGCCCCACAGGCGATGCCCATGTAGGAACCGGGCGGACCGCGCTATACGACTACCTTTTCGTAAAGCAAACCGGCGGGACTTTTGTTATGCGCATTGACGATACCGACCTAGCCCGCAACACCCCGCATGCGGAGGCTGGCGTCTACCAAGGGTTACACTGGCTTGGCCTTGACTGGACTGAGGGTCCGGACAAAGGGGGGCCACATACGCCTTATCGGCAAAGTGAAAGGCTCGCGCTGTACCAGCAGTATGCCGAGCAGTTACTGGCAGCAGGACATGCCTACTACTGCTACTGTGCTGCAGAGGAACTGGAGGCTGAGCGGGCTGCGCAGACAGCTGTAAAAGAGGACCCCCGCTACAGCGGCAAGTGTCGCGACTTGTCGGCATCTGCTAGAGAAGCACTCCCTGCGTCTGGTCGCATCCCGACAATCCGGCTCAAGGTCAAGGGTGGGGTAATTGGCTTTGATGACTTAGTGCGCGGATGGATTGAAACCGACACATCGCTGATGGGCGATTTCATTATCATGAAGTCAAACGGGATTCCCGTCTACAATTACGCCACAGTCATTGACGACAACCTGATGGAGATTACGCATATCACGCGGGCGGCGGAGCATATCGTAAACACGTTCCCTCAACTGCTAATCTATGAGGCTCTAGGGTGGCCTCCGCCGCTTTTTGCCCACTTTAGCACCATGCTCAATGAGGACAAGAGCAAGCTCAGCAAACGCAAGGGAGCTACCTTTATTGGGCAATACGCTGAAATGGGGTACCTGCCAGAGGCTATGGTGAACTTTTTGGCCTTCCTCGGCTGGAGCCCAGGTCAAAGCGACGAGGAGATGTATACGCTAGACGAGCTGGTGGAGAAGTTCTCCTTTGCGCGGTGCACTGCCAGTAATGCCATATTTGACGTTAAAAAGCTGGACTGGCTTAATGCCAAGTGGATAAGGAAGCTCGCGCCGGAAGACTTGGCCAAGCGAATCTTGCCCTTTCTGCGCAAAGCAGGTCTTGTTGGCGAAGGTGTAGACTTTGGTTGGTTGACGCGCATGACGACCTTGATTCAGGAGCGCATGGTTCGCCTTGACGAAGCGCCGGCTGTGGCGGCGATTTTCTTCCACGAACCCGCAGCTGTGCCGGAGGAAGCGCGCGCTGTGCTGGGGAGCGTAGATGGCGGGGCCATGCTTTCTGCGGTGGCGTCTGTGTTATCAAAGGTGAACTGGACCGAGGCAGACATTGAAGGTGCCTTGCGTAGTTTGCAGGGAGAACTAGGGTTAAGCACAAAAGTCTACTTTATGACACTGCGGCTGGCGGTTACCGGCAGCAAAGTCTCCCCTCCCCTGTTTGCCAGTTTCGAGGTTATCGGGCGCGAGCGGGTGCTGAGACGTATTGAGAACCT
>QLUS01000037.1 GCA_018725535.1 Bacillota bacterium | reverse complement strand
TAATATAATCATCTTAGTATGTTATGATGCAGGGGAGTTGTCAATGGGGGGAGGGAGGGGGTCCTGCGTAAAATTTGCCACTACTTTAACCCTCTCTTAACAATAGCGTGTTACCCTCAGGGCGGTGAGATAAGTCACCGAAAATTACTGGGAGGGTAGATAGCGATGAAAAAGCAGGGTTTACTTACGCGCGTACTGGCTGTATTGGCTTGCTTAGTCACTTTAGTCTCGTTGTTACCTGCGATGGCACAAGCTGACACTAGGCCGATTACGATTGAGTTTAACGCCCGCGAACTTAGGGGCGATGTCGCGCCTCAGATTATTGGCGGGCGCACGATGGTGCCGATGCGCCTTATCTTTGAGGCTTTAGGCGCGGAGGTCACTTGGAACGATGCTACGCAAACAGTTGTGGGCCGGCAAGGCAATGTCACGATTAGCCTGACCATCGGCAACAGAAACGCCACTGTCGGCGGGCGCGCGGTTGCACTCGACCAACCAGCGCAGATTATTGCCGGGCGTACGATGGTGCCGGTGCGCTTTATTGCCGAGTCGCTTGGTGCTACCGTGGAATGGGATGACGCGCGACGCATCGTGCGCATCACGAGTGCAGCGCAGTCGCGCATGCGTTCCCCTGTGACGAGTGAACTGCGCATGACGACCGGTGGAGCTACCTTCCCCTTCCCGCTGTACACTCGCCTAATAACTGAATACGCAGCGATTACTAATCCGCGCGTGCAAATAGAGTACGCTTCAGTAGGCTCCGGTGCCGGGATTCGCGGTATTTTGGCCAGAACTTTCGCCTTTGCCGGGACAGACGCGCCGATGACAGCGGCACAGCAAGCCCAGGTCCGGCCTAACGAAGTGCTGCATATCCCCACAGTGATGGGTGCCGTGGCAGTAGTTTACAACCTAGGCGGTATCGGCAGCGGTTTGCGCCTGACGCCCGGGGCCTTAGCCGACATCTACTTAGGACGCGTAACGCACTGGAACGACCCTTCCATTGCGCTGTTAAATCCAACACTCAGCCTACCGGACCAACGCATTACGTTGGTAAGACGCTCAGACTCCAGCGGCACCACGTTTATCTTTACGAACTATCTCTCTAAAGTCAGTCCAACGTGGAGAAGCGATGTGGGCGAAGGGACGACTGTCAGATGGCCTGGCACGACGATAGGCGGTGCCGGTAATGCTGGCGTAGCCGCACAGGTAAGCCAATTACCCGGAGCCATTGGCTATGTCGAATTGTCGACCGCAGTGCAAAGCCGACTGAGCATGGCCCATATGCAGAACAGGGCAGGCAACTTTATTGCCCCGTCGGGGGAAGCGGCCTCAGCTGCGGCGATCATTATGGAAGACGCCTCGTTTATGACTCACCCCACTGATTCGATTGCCCGCACAGCCTATCCGATAGTTGGGATCACGTGGATACTGGTGCATCGCGATCAAGATAACGAAGCTAAAGCGCGGGCGATTGTAGACTTCCTGCGGTGGGCCGTTGTCGAGCGTAACTTAGAACCGTTCGCTACGGAGCTGCACTATGCGCCGTTGCCTGAAACCGGCATCAACCGCGTGCGTCGGCTCTTGCAGAGCATTACTTTTGGCGGGCAACCCGTTTGGCGATAGGAAACCCCATAAGTCAATAACTTACGGTTCGGGGCTCACGCCACTCAGTTGGCGTGTAGCCCCCACTTCACTAGATAAGGAGACTGTTTATGCAGGCAGTACGTCGTGCCCTCCACTCCGGCACTAGAGAAGGCGTCTTCCATTACGTAACCCTTTTGGCGGCTCTAGGGCTGGTGGCCTTGGCGGTCAGCATTTTTCTCGTCGTAACCTTGCAGTCGGCACCTGCGTGGCGCGCCTTTGGACTTTCCTTTTTGACCACGTCGATATGGGACCCCATGGCCAACCAATTTGGCGCCGTGCCCGCTTTGCTTGGGACAGTGATAACTGCGGTGTTGGCACTGGCCGTGGCGACGCCGTTAAGTATAGGGACAGCAGTATTCTTAAGCGAAATTGTCCCGCAGAACTGGCGCAGACCACTTTCTTTTGTGGTGGAGCTCTTGGCCGCAGTGCCAAGCGTGGTCTATGGGCTGTGGGGGCTGTTTGTGCTGGCACCGTGGCTAAGAACGGGGCTCGGCCAGTTGCTGGCAGATTCCTTGGGCTTCTTGCCGATTTTTGCCGGACCGTCGCTCGGGATTGGCGTACTGACGGCATCCTTAGTGCTCGCGATTATGGTCTTGCCCACAATTACGGCTATCTCCGGCGAAGTAATGCGCGGTGTGCCCACCGAGTTGCGCGAAGCTATGTTTGCCTTGGGAGCTACTCGCTGGGAGGTCGTCACCAAGGTTATACTCCCAAGCAGTAAATCCGGCATTGCCGGTGCGTTGCTCTTAGGCCTCGGTCGCGCCATTGGCGAAGCCATAGCTGTGACTATGGTGATAGGGAACGCTAACTTAATTCCGGCTTCGCTTTTAGCCCCGGCCCAGACTATGGCCTCATTGATTGTTAACGAGTTCCCCGAGGCTTTTGACCTGCACTTGTCGGCGTTGTTGCTCTTGGCTACGCTGCTTTTTATTATTACGCTCATTATCAACCTCATCGCGGCTTGGTTTTTCTATCGACCGAGTCAAGACGTAGCGGCTACTGCCAAGGGCTCCGTGTGGGCAAAGCTCTTGCGAAAGGGGAGCTAAGCGATGACGAATAGACGTAAGCGTAAGGCTCTGGGATTACTGTTTGAAGCGCTGTGTGTGCTGGCTGCAAGTATAGCCATTGTGGTTTTAGCTTTGATTTTATACTACGTTTTTCGCCGCGGCATAGGGGTGGTGGGCTTCGTGTTTCTGACGAGCCTCCCCGCACCGGTGGGTGTAGCGGGGGGTGGCATAGGGAATGCACTTATTGGCAGCCTGCTTATGGTGGGGTTAGGCGCACTGATCGCCGTTCCTGTCTGCATCGCTGCCGCAGTTTTCCTTGACCAAAACCCGGCAAGCAAGCTCTCTGCTTTTGTCCGTTTTGCCACGCGCGTGCTGTCAGGCGTTCCCTCCATGGTGATTGGGCTGTTTGTGTTTGGCCAGTTGGTTTTGCGCACCGGCAATTACTCGGCGCTCGCTGGGGGCATTGCCCTAAGCATAGTTATGGCTCCGGTAATTACGCTTTCGGCAGAGGAAATGCTGCGCCTCGTGCCAAGCAGCCAGCGCGAAGCCTCCATGGCACTTGGGGCTAGCAAACAGCAGACCGTCTTTCGCTTGGTACTCCCCGGGGCGGCAGGCGGACTGATTGTGGGTGTAATGTTGGCCGTAGCACTGGCCGCAGGGCAAACTGCGCCGGTGCTGCTCACCGCTCTCACCAGTCGGTTCTGGCTCGAGTCTTTGCAGCAGCCGACGGCATCGTTACCGGTGTTAATTTACCACTATGCCACATCGCCCTTTGCCGACTGGCAGGCGCACGCCTGGGGCGCGGCTTTAGTGCTTGTAACGGCCATTCTGGTGCTCAATGTAACGGCACAATTGTCCCTCGGCCTAAGTAATAGGAGGCGTTAATATGGCGCAAGGCGTAAACATAGAAAACTTCTCGTTCTGGTATGGGCAGAGTCAAGTCGTAAAAAATATCTCGCTATCCGCTCCGGTGCGGCAGGTAACTGCTTTAATCGGTCCGTCAGGCTGCGGCAAGACTACCTTACTGCGCAGTATTAATCGCTTGCATGAGTTGCACCCCGGCACAAGGGCCGCGGGCCGCATTGCGATTGGCGAAGAAGACATATTCTCGGCTGCCGTTGACCCTGTAGATCTGCGTCGGCGGGTAGGGATGATCTTTCAGAAACCTAGCCCCTTTCCGCATCTATCGGTGTTCGAAAATGTAGCCGCCGGGCTGCGGTTGCACGGTCTAGCGCAAGGCAAGGAGATTGCCGAACGCGTAGAGGCCTGTCTGCGTAAGGCCGCATTGTGGGAAGAAGTAAAAGACGATTTGGGGCGCAAAGGGGCCTTACTATCGGGCGGACAGCAGCAGCGCCTCTGTATCGCTCGCGCCCTAGCAGTGGAGCCCGAGGTCTTTCTTATGGATGAGCCCTGCGCTTCCTTAGACCCTGTGGGGATAATGCGCATCGAGGAACTAATCCGGGAACTCAAACATGACTACACCGTGATTATCGTTACACATAACATGCACCAAGCCAGTCGCATTTCGGATCAGACGGCGTTTGTGCTAAACGGCGAACTGGTGGAAGTAGGCAGGACGAAAGAGTTTTTCCTAGCTCCAACAGACCCGCGCACCGAGGCCTATTTGACTTGGAAGATAGGCTAAAAACATTGCTCGCAGAACGGCAGGAGTTCACCTTTCTGTGGAGTAATTCAGGTGTCTATACAAGTGCAGAGGGGTGAAGTGTGGGTGCAGGAAGTCTACTACTGTATGCTGCAGGGGCGACCGCGCGTAACTGTTTTTTTCTCCGACCAAGATAAACACGACTTTATCAAGGCCATGACCGAAACCAAGCGTCGTTCGCAGATGAAAGTTTATGCGTTTGCCTTGTTGGAATCGCAAGTGCACATAGTAGTGTCTGCCCCGTTTAGAGGCTTGCCGCAACTACTCCATACCCTGCGTGAGGTGTATGCGGCCTACTTTAGTAAGCGCAACGGGCGCGATGGCAATGTCTTTTTGGAGTCTTACTGTGAGCGCTTATGCTATACCGACCGCCGCTTGCTCCAGATTATCCGTTACGTGCATTACCTCCCAGTTACCTTTGGTCACACGCATCACCCGAATCTCACCCGCTTTACGAGCCACGCCGCGTATCTCGGCGACACTCGGTACCCTTTTGTCGACAGTGACGAGGTCTTGGCGCTTATTTCCCACGACCGCGCGGAAGCCCGTCGGCAATATCAGACGCTGTCTTCAACTGCCGTGAGTGCAAGTGAACTGGCACAAGTATTTAAGCCGTTGGTGCCGGATGTGCCCAAGGCAACAACAACTCCCCCAACGCTAGACGAAATCGCCTCTGCCGTCAGCCAAACGAAGGGAGTAAGCCTGCGTGTGATGCAAGGCAAAGGGAGAAGCGCACAAGCCGTAGCGGCGAGACGCATGCTCATCGCTACGGCGGTGACAGAACACCATTACCCCGTGACTGAAGTGGCAGAGTTCCTCTGCGTTCATCATTCCTACGTGTCGCGGTTGACCTTTGGGAAAGGGCCCAGTGCCTAGTGCCAGTGGCGTGCCGCGTACGGCTTACGGCGTACGGCGTACGGAGCCGTGCTCCGTGCCCCGCAGCGGAAAGCGGATAGCGGATAGCCACTCCGTAGTTCACGATTCACAGTTCATGATTCATAGCTGACGCTACTCCTGCGCCTACCCCCTCTTCACATACTCCGTATGCAGCAAAGTGTGTGACTTGTGGCCGAGCGGGCGTTTGAGAAAATCCGCATAGAGCTTGACCACGGCCGGGTTTTGGTGTGATTTCCGCAAGGTCATCGCTTCGTCTACGCTGTATATTGCCCGCATGCGCTGTTCGCGCACGGCATTGGTGGTAGGTATGGGCTGTCCGCCGCCGCCAATGCAGCCGCCTAGGCAGCACATGATTTCAATAAAGTGATAGGGCGATGTCCCGTTCGCCACCTGTTCCATCAGCTGACGCGCATTGGCCAAGCCGTGCGCCACTCCCACGTTTACTACTAGGTCGCCAATCTGGATGGCGGCTTCTTTTACTCCCGCCATACCCCTTACGGCGTGGAAATCTAGACTACCCAGTTCTTTGCCACTTACGACTTCATAGACCGTGCGGAGCGCCGCCTCCATTACGCCGCCCGTAGCGCCAAAAATAACACCTGCCCCGGTGGAAATGCCAAGCGGTGCGTCAAATTCGCCTGCGGGCACACCGGCCCAGTCAATACCGGCTTGTTTAAGCATGCGGGCGAGCTCACGCGTGGTCAGCACTACATCGACATCGCGGTATCCGCTGCTCGTCATCTCGGGACGGGCAGCTTCGTACTTTTTGGCGGTGCAGGGCATAACCGAAACTACAAAGACGCTGCTTGGCGCAAGGTCAATCTGCTCTGCGTAGTACGTCTTCGCTAGGGCGCCAAACATTTGCTGCGGCGACTTGCAGCTTGAGAGATGCGCGAGCTGCGCGGGGTAATTGTGCTCTGCAAATTTAATCCAGCCTGGGCTGCAGGAGGTAATCATGGGGAGGATCCCGCCGTGAGAGAGACGGTGCAGGAACTCGTGCCCCTCTTCGATGATCGTTAGATCCGCCGTAAAATCGGTGTCAAAGACGCGGTCAAAGCCTAAGAGACGTAGAGCGCTTACCAATTTACCGGTGACGACACTACCCGCTTCGCCGCCAAATTCTTCGCCTAAAGCTACGCGGATAGCCGGGGCAACTTGTACTACCACGTGCTTAGCAGGGTCGGCGAGGGCATCCCACACTTTCTCCGTCTCATCGACCTCGGTAATGGCACCCACAGGGCAGGCCTGCAGACATTGCCCGCACAGCACGCAAGCTACGTCATGGAGCGGTGCATTCCCGCTTGTTTGCACTACGGTGTCACGGCCCCTGCCCGCAGTGTAGAGGAGCCCGATGCCCTGGGTGGTGAGGCATGCATGTACACAGCGCCGGCAGTTGACGCATTTATCCGGTATGCGCTTAAGGGAAACCGTGCTCTGGTCCTGCTTTAGCTGCCGCAGTCGGCTTGGGAAAGGCGTCTCGCGTACGTTTAGCTCACTGGCTAACTGCTGTAGTTCACACGTGAAGCTGCGGGGGCATTGCAGGCAGTCCGGGGGGTGACTCGACAACAGAAGTTCTAGGATGGTGCGGCGCGCCTCGCGCACAGCGGGTGTGGCGGTATTAACTACCATGCCTTCACTTACGGGGTAGGAGCAGGCAGGCTGTAAGAGCCTCTGCCCAGCCACTTCTACCACACAGAGGCGGCAAGCTGCTTTGACTGCTTGGTCGGGGTGATGACACAGGGTAGGTACTTTAATGTCAGCCTGTCGGCAAGCCGAAAGAATGGTCGAGCCTGCTGGCACAGCGATAGTTCTGCCGTTAATCGTGACATTAGTTAGCAATTTTGCCCGCCGCCTTTCCCATCACGCATTTGTTAGCAGGGCATCGCCCGTTAAGGTGCGCTTCCACTTCCGGCCAGAAGTGCTGCAGAGCCGACAGCACCGGCACCGGCGCGGTTTGGCCTAGCGCACACAGACTGCTGCTTTGCATAGTACGTGACAATCTGTTAATTAGCTGAATGTCCGCGTGGCCGCCTGCACCGGCGCTGACCTTCCCCAGTAGGTGATACAGGGCGGGAGTACCTTCGCGGCAGGGCGTGCACTGTCCGCAGGATTCATGCACAAAGAACTTTAGGAAACAGCGGGTGAGGTCAACAATGCAGTGAGTGTCGTCCATAATCAGGAGTGCGCCGCTGCCAAGACTTGAGCCGTGGCTTTGCAGCGAGTCATAATCCATAGGGATATCGAGATGTGCTGCGGCGAGGCATCCGCCTGAAGTACCCCCGGTTTGGGCCATTTTGAACTTCTTGCCGTCCGGGATCCCGCCCCCAATTTCGTAGATCACTTCGCGCAAAGTGATGCCCATCGGCACTTCAATCAGACCACTGTTAACAATGTTGCCGGTGAGGGTAAACACTTTAGTGCCGGGTGAGTTTGGCGTACCCAAGGAACGATACCACAGCGCCCCTTGTTCAATAATCGAGGGAACGTTAGCTAAGGTTTCTACGTTGTTAACCGAGGTCGGCTGTCCCCACAGTCCTTTTTCCGCTGGGTAGGGCGGCTTAAAGCGAGGTTCCCCGCGATTGCCCTCAATCGACTCAATCAGCGCTGTTTCTTCGCCGCACACGTATGCGCCGGCACCCGCGCAGACTTCTAGGTCAAACGAGAATGCGGAGCCAAGTATCCCCTCGCCCAGCAGCCCATTTTCCCGCGCCTGGCGAATGGCGAGTTCCATGCGGTGGATAGACAGCTCGTACTCGCCGCGGATGTAAACTATGCCGCGCGTGGCACCAATAGCGTAGCCAGCTATCGCCATCCCCTCGATAATTAGGTGTGGGTCGCCTTCGAGAATCAGGCGGTCTTTGAATGTACCCGGTTCTCCTTCATCGGCATTGCCGATAATGTACTTCTGTTGTCCTGCTGCTACGCGAGTGTACTCCCATTTTCTCCCGGTAGGAAAGCCAGCGCCGCCTCTGCCGCGCAGTCCAGACTGCTTAATTTCGGCGATAACGCGCTCTGGGGTCATTACATCAAGTGCGGTGGCTAAGGCCGTGTATCCGCCCGCCCGCACATAGTCTTCTATTCGTTCGGGGTCAATCAAGCCGCAGTTCTTAAGCACGACGCGCTTTTGTTTCTGGAAGAAAGGGGTCATGCTTAGTGGCGAGACTTCTCCCGCTGGGCCTGTGGGTTGCTGCATCAGGCGGTGCACGAGGCGTCCTTTCAGGAGGTGCTCGGATACAATTTCTAGGACGTCGCTAGGCGTCAACCGGCCATACATTACGCCTTCAGGGTACACCACTAAGGCGGGTCCTTGGTCGCATAGTCCGAGACACCCCGTATCCACGACCTGAACTTCACCCTGCAGACCATGGCGGATTATCTCCTGTTCGCATGCTTGTTTGACGCTGCGGCATCCCTTAATTGCGCAGTTAGAACCGCTACAGATGAGTACATGTGCACGATAGTACTTCACAGCTTTACCCCCAGCCCTAGGCGTATTCCGCCAAAATGGCGTTTAATCTATCTCTTGTCAGATTGCCGTGGACGTCCAGATCGACCATCAGCGCAGGTGCTACGCCACACACCCCTAGGCAACTCGCGACTTCTAGTGTGAAGCGTCCGTCGCCGGTGGTCTCTCCGGGCTTGACATCTAGCGTTTCCTCTAAGACCTTAAGAATGTCCATAGCGCCAACAACGTAACAGGGGGCGCTTTCGCATACACGGATGATGTGGCGCCCGCGCGGCGAGGTGGAGTAGAGAGAGTAGAATGTGGCTGTACCCCATACTTTAGCTTCGGGCACGCCAAACACTTCGGCCACGAGTTTTAGGTCACTGGGCGCTAGGAAGTGGGCGGGAGAGGCGTTCTGCAGCGCGTGCAGTGCCTTTAGCAGACCTCCAGGTTGGTCAACAAAGGGCAGTATCATTTGTCGCTGGCTAGAATTGGCTTGTCGTTCTGCCATTTACTTTTCCTCTTTCTCGGCCGTGCTTAACAGGTCGCGGACGATTTGCCGCGCGCGTTCCGCGTTAACGTAGGCGTATAAAGTCGTGTGGTCTTGGTGGACGACTTCTACGAGAGGCTCCCTCTCACACATACCTAGGCACCCGGTCTGTGTGACGGCAGTATCGCGTAGACCTGTCTCCGCGAGTTCGCCCATAATGGCGAGGAGCACGCTCCGAGCTCCGGCGGCAATACCGCATGTGCCCATAGCAACTGTAATCTTGGTTGGACTTGCACGCGTGCGTATGCCTTTGCTTTCGCCCATGCGCTCGCGCATGGCTTTTAATTCCTGTAGAGACTTCATAGCACACCTCCGGATTTGTGGCTCAGTTCGTGTCTGCGTACGCCGCGAATGCCGAGGCTGTAAAGCCTGCCGCATAGATTAAAGGCCGAGTCGTTGGTGGCAAGCAGCGTTACTCCCACCTCGCGTGCCTTTTTCAGCACAGCTTGGTCGGGCACGGCACCGCCCACCAGCACCACCGCCTGTACGTCGAGCAAAGAGGCTACGCCGACGACATTCATGTGGCATTGCACCGTGATCCAAAGGCAGTGCCCGGGGCACGTGGCCATGACGTTGCTCAGGAGATCTGACGCACAGGCATACTCCACTTCAATAGGCGGCGACTTAAGGGGTGTGAGCACCGTAAGGTCTAGGGACTTAATGATTTCATCTAGGTTTGGCATAAACTATCCCTCTCTGCCCATGGCGGGCGGTAGTTTGGTGGCTAGGTCCACCATTTCTAAAGCGAGGCGCTTAACTTTTTCTCGCAGCTTAATTACACAGTCTGTCTCGGTGGCCAACCCTCGTACGATGTCTTCGGCGAGAGCGCGGCAGCTCGGTGCGCCACATGCGCCGCAGTCAAGTCGTGGTAGGCCATGCAGGAGTTCCTCTAATTGTTCTAGCAGACGGATAGCGGCAGAAACGTCACTGTCAAGCGGCAGAATAGGGCGGGGGCGAAGCGGCTGCGTAAAGGAGATGAGCGGCGTGATGTGCGCGCAATCCTCCGTTGCGAGCACCGGAAGCTTATACAGAAGCCGCTCTAAGCGTGCTCTGGACACAAAGGCATTGGTCACCGTTAAGGGTCCGCCTAGGCACCCACCCGGGCAGGCCTGCGCTTCAATAAAGTCAATGCCTTCGAGGTGCCCGAGTTCAAGTTCCTCGAACAAGAGAGTCACATCGCGCACACCGTTTGCGGCTAGGGAGCGGGTCTTGCCCAGCGCAGTAATCTCGCCGCCCGGCAGTGCCCAGCCGGAACCATGCTGGCTCATGTGGGTAGGTGATGCCTCGTCGGCTACGGGCAATACCTTAAGCAAAGCCCCGTAAGCTTCGCTGATGGAAATTGTGCCATCTACATGGGAGGGGTTCCCTTCGGGCTGATGCACGGCTGTGGTTTTAGCCGGACAAGGGGTAATAAAGAATGCCCCTATCTGCGTGTTTGGCCCCCACTGGTCGTAAGCACGCCGTTTAGCAAGTTGCGCGGCCAGTTCCATGGGTGTGTCCAGCGGCATAAGTTGGGGTAAGAGCTCGGGGAACTTTACTTGAATAAGGCGAACTATGGCTGGGCAGCTCGACGAAATCCAAGTCGTGTCAGGGTTTTCTCTTAAGAAGATGCGCATGGCGCAAGTGATGTAATCTGCCGCTTGACCTACTTCAAAAACGTCGTCAAAACCTAAGAGACGAAAGGCGCTTTGTATTTGCCGCGGGGTGACATCGTGTCTAAATTGGCCATACAGCGATGGTGCAGGCAAAGCGATGCGGTACCTAAAGTTCTTAAGCATGTGCAACCCATCGCAGTACGCGCGCTTGGCGTTGTTTGGGCAGACGCGGATGCACTCGCCGCAGTCGATGCACCGCTCTTCCGTGATCACGGCCTTGCCGTCGCGCACGCGAATAGCCTCGGTAGGGCACAGCTTAATGCAGTTTGTGCAGCCTTTGCAGCGTTCAGCGTCGAGGCGTACAGAATGAAAATATGACACGATGCACCTCCTCTAATGATAAGAATATCACAAATTCTTGACAAAATATAATCTTAATATTAGGACTTTAAGTATTTGGTGGGGACATGTGTGGGTGCAAGCTAGTGAAAGAGGGCACATGTAAATGATAAATATATCACAAGCAAAGCCGACAGCCGTTGGGCAAGCGTGACTTATGAACTGTGAATCGTGAACCGCAGAGTGGCTAGCCGCTCTCACCCTTTGCCTGACGAGGTGCGTTGGATGTACTGATGTCGGCGTATGGGCGAAACTAAAGGTTCAAAGAGTACGCGGGCTTTCGGCAACCGTACCGCGCCTTGGCGGTGGGAGGGCTATTCCTCGCCATTTCCACACTGACAGGGCTTGGCGGAGAGCTAGCGCTGCCTATACTTGACCTTACTCCGTTACGCTTAGAAGCTGCCGACCATCAACCCGCAGACGGCACGGGTCAACAGGGGCGCCAGTTAATGGAGGTGGTTATAGGACGCACCGCGCTGTTTGTGCGCGACAGGTGGGTGCATGAGCTGGATGTGTTTCAGACACAGATATTTACGCTGCTAACAGGCGACGTGGCTCAGGGCACAATGGCCATTGTCCATCCTACCTAGAAGATTCTGTCACAGCGCAAGTGACGGATCTCTTTATACTAATGCAGCAGCTCGGCAGCGACAGCTTAAGTGTCGGCAGTATGATTTACCGCAGGCAACCCCAAGTGTGGAGTCACTTAGAGCCGCGCTGGAGCGAGCTGTACAGGCAGATGACGATAAGTGTTGAAACAAAGGCGCGGCTACGTGATACCAGCATGCTGGTGCGGCTCTTTGCAGTGCGGAGGCAGTGACTCGTCTACATCCAGACAAACCAGATAAACAGCGTGCCCAAGGTCACGGCGGCCACAGTGACTGGGAATCCAATCCTAAAGAACTCAAGCAATGAAACCTTGTAGCCGTGGCGCTTGAGCATGCCCACAGCGACTACGTTAGCTGACGCTCCAATGGGCGTTATATTGCCGCCCAGACTTGTACTCAGCACGAGGGCGAACAAAAGAGGGAGGGGATTAACCCCCATGCGTTCGGCCAAAAGCTGTGTAACCGGGAGCATAGCAATCGTGTAAGGGATATTATCTACGAAGGCGGAGACGGCAACTGAGACCACCACAATCATCACGAAAGCTGTAAGGATTGATTCCCCGGCAAATGCGCTCATATAATCCGCCACGGTGGCAACTACCCCAGACACGCTGAGGCCGCTGATCAGGACAAACAAGCCAGCCAGCAAAAAGAAGGTCTGCCAGTCTAATTTGGTTAGCTCCATTGTAAACAGCTCCCGGCGGGAGTTCCAGAGCAATGCCAGTACACCAAAAGAGGCCGTGATCAGGCCCGGCAGAGCATCTGGGCGGTCGGGAATAAACGAAGAAGCCGCGAGTGTGAGTACGAGCAGCACAATAAACAACGCCGGCGTCCAAGAGGAGACCTTAGGGGCCGCTTTTTTTCCTGCTCTGCCCTGTGCGCCGCGAAAGAACAAGTACATGATCGCCCCCGCCGCTATGGCCCCGAGCTGCACGGCAAAGAAAATACCCGGCCTGCCCTGCATCCAAAAGAAGTCGGCAAAAGTCATGCGTGCTGCTGTAGCCAACATCATGCTGGGCGAGTCGCCAATCATTGTAGCGACGCCCTGCAGGTTTGAGACAGTCGCAACGGCAATTAGAACCGGTACGGGAGAAACCTTAACTCGCTTAGCAGTTTCAAGGGCGAGCGGCGCGGCAATAAACACCGCAGCTACATTTTCAATAAAGGCAGAAAGAGCGCCAGCAAAAGCCACAATGGCTAAGAGAGCTACCGGAGCGCTGCCCGCCGCGTTTACCATTTTCGTGGCGAGAAAGGCCGGGGCTTGCGACAGCACAAACAGCTCGGCCAAGATCATGGTGCCAAAGAAGATGCCGAGCACGTTCCAGTTGAGGGCCTGCCAAGCGTCACGCGCTGTAATCACCCCTAGCGCCAAGAGCACCAAGCTGCCCCCCCATACGTACAACAGGGCCCGATCACGGTTAAGAATAAACAAGAGAAACGTGACGGCAAAGACTAATACTGCCAAGACCTGATCATTCAAGAAACTAACACCCCCACGCAGTTTAACCGCAGACAAAGACCTCTGCCCGCTGGTGCGAACAGAGATCTTGCTTCAAGGCAATCCTTGTGCGCAGCCGGTGCCTAAGTAAGGCACGTGATGACGACTGACGCAAATAAGCTACTCCCCTCATGGTCAGCTCAATAGTAGCACGGCGGGGGCCGGGTGGCAAGTAGATAGTGGCTTACGGCT
>QLUS01000036.1 GCA_018725535.1 Bacillota bacterium | reverse complement strand
TGCCAGATCAGCAGATGATGCGCTTCCCCCCACAGAGATTGCGGGAGCAGGCGACACAGCTCTGTTTCAACTGCCAGGGGTGTCTTGCCGTGCGCCCAGCCTAGGCGCCTTGCCACCCGAAACACATGTGTGTCTACCGCTAGTGCTGGTACGCCGAAAGCGTTGTTAACGACTACACTTGCGGTCTTACGTCCAACACCCGGCAAAGCCATCAACTCGTCTATGGTGCGCGGCACTTCCCCGCCAAAGTGCTCACACAGTCCGCGACACAAGGCAAGAATACTTCTCGCCTTGTGTCGAAAGAGCCCGAGTGAACGCAGTTCTTCCTCTAGCGCTTGCTGCTCTACAGGAAGCAGGTCATAAGCCGATGTGTATTTAGCAAACAGCCTCGCGGTGACCTCGTTAACGCGTACATCGGTACATTGCGCAGATAATACTGTGGCCACGAGCAACTGAAATGGATTAGCAAAATTCAGCTCACAGCGGGCGTCGGGGTAGAGCTTGCAGAGCTCCTCTACCACGCTCTCCCACTCTGCCGCTGCGGTTACCATCTGCTAGCGAACAATACTACTAGGGCCGTCAAAGAAAAGCAGAGGCTAATCAAATACATTACGAGCACAGTCTGTCGTTGGCTCAGCCCCGCCTGTAACAGGCGATGGTGCGTATGCCCTTTGTCCGCTACATAGACGGGCTGACCGGAGCGGAGCCTGCGGGTAATGTTGTACACGGTATCGGCAATAGGCAACCCCAGCACTAGGATCGGCGCCAGCAAACCTACTAAGGTCGCAGACTTAAAGGCCCCTTCTATGGATACAGCGGCCAACGTAAAGCCAAGAAAGTAGGCCCCGGCATCCCCCATAAACGCGCGGGCCGGGTTAAAATTGTAGCGGAAGAAAGCTGCGGACACTCCCACAAGAATTAGAGAGATAAGCAAAATGGCGGGTTGAGCGTAAAAGTACGAGATAACGGCCATCGTGACACCGGCGATAGTAACGATGCCGCAGGCCAACCCGTCCAAACCGTCCATAAAGTTAATCAAGTTCGTCACAGCTACTACCCAAACTACGGTAACTAAGAAGCTCAGCACCGGCGGCAACAAAACCAGTCCGCCCGAAAAAGGATTGGTCAGGAAGTACACCTTCACTCCGCTCGCATACAACAAGCCTGCAGCTAAAATCTGCCCGAGCAGCTTTGGCCACGCCGGGAAATCGCCGCCGCGACTCTTAACCCAATCGTCCAGAAAACCAACAGCAAAGGCCACCGTTCCGCCAAACGTAAGGCCGACAGCCAACGTGCGCTCAACAGGCAGAATCCACATCACCATAATCAACCCTAGCCACATGGCTCCGCCGGTGACCGGCACGGGAATCTGATGAACCTTGCGCGGATTAGGTTTATCTACCAAGTTATAAGTGAGAGCTAGCTTGCGCACGAGTGGCATCAGGGCAGTGACTACGGCATATGCGCCAAACAAAGCCACTACATTTTGCACCAGTTTCCACCCCCACATTAGTCCTCTCATTATCATATTAGGACAAGCGCTAAATGTCTAGCCTAAAATTTCGCCAAGTTTCGTCACGCTAATCTCTGCAGAATTCGGAATTCTGCAGCAGTCAAGCCATGAACTGAGTTTAAGTTCCGTGAATTATGACCTCGTTGAAGCTTTCTTTTAAGATTTCACCCATCGCCCGCAAAGTCGCTAAAGTTGGCGGCACAAACCGTCGCCCGCTAAGCGAAACGGCGTCTCGCTGCACCGGCTGCAGGGCGAAACGTGCGCCTCCCCCTGTGAAGGAGAGGATTTCTTGCATGTCCTCTATGTCGTGGAGTCCTGCTGCCACTGTTGTACGTAGCTCATGTGTCACACCTGAGGCCTGTAAAAGATCTAGGGAGGTCTTGATGCGGTTTAAGTCGACTGCCGGGAGTCCGCAGGTGGCTGCGTACTTGGCGGGACTATTCTTTATGTCTAGCGCCACAAAATCCACTAAGTGTGCGTCTAGCAAAATCTTCAGCGGTTCAGGATGATATCCGTTAGTATCTAGCTTAACTTCTAAGCCAAGCTCTTTCACCTCGCTGAGAAAAGCGGGAAGAAAAGGAGCAAGTGTAGGCTCGCCGCCGCTGACGCACACTCCTTCGAGTACTTTGCGGCGGTGTGCGAGGAAGTCCCGGACAGCAGCCCACGTCAACTCCGGTTCCTCACGCTTTACAAGCGAGCAGTTATAGCAGTAGGGGCAGTTGAAACTGCACCCGCCCACAAAGAGCACACATGCCACTTTGCCTGGGAAATCTAGCAGTGTCGTTTTTTGCAGACCGCGAAAGCACCGCTCGGCGCTAATCATTGGATGCATCCGGTGCGACGATGTACTCCAGCCTGTCGCTGAACTCCTCTTTCTTGCCAGGGTTCCAGTTCTGCACCGGGCGGTGGAATCCTACCACGCGCGTCCAGATTTCAGCAGGCGCGAAGCAAGTGGGGCAAGTGCGGTGCTCCCCCCGGATATAGCCGTGGTCAGGACACACTGAAAATGTTGGGCTAATAGTGAAATAGGGTATGCGGTAGTTCTCCATAACTTTCCGCACGAGGTGTTTGCATGTAATTATATTCTCAATTGCTTCACCCAAAAAGCCATGGAATACAGTGCCCCCAGTGTAGCGAATCTGCAACTGCTCTTGCAGGTCGAGCGCGTCAAATATGTCTGTGGTTAAGTTTACCGGCAGATGTGTAGAATTGGTGTAGTACGGCTCCTTATTGCCAGGAATATGCATTGAAGGGTAATTTTCGCGGTCAATCTTGGCCAAGCGATAGCCTGTTCCCTCTGCCGGAGTAGCTTCCAGATTAAACAGGTCGCCTGTCTCTTCTTGATACTCTACTAAGACACTCCGCATATACTCAAGTACGCGCAGCGAGAAGGCTTGTCCATGCCGCGTCGCTATACTCTCCCCTAGGCCCAGCAGATTAGCTACCGCTTCATTCATGCCGTTAATGCCGATGGTGTTAAAGTGGTTCTTCCAATACTCTTGGAAACGCTCCTTTACAGCCTTAAGGTAGAAGCGGCTGTAGGGATAGAGCCCAAGGTCTGTGTTCTTCTCGAGCACTTTGCGCTTAATGTCTAGTGACGACTTGGCTAAGTCCATCAGACGGCGCAAGCGGGCAAAGAACTCCGCCTCGTTTGCGGCTAAATAGCCGATGCGCGCCATATTAATGGTAACCACACCGATAGAGCCGGTAAGGGGGTTAGCGCCAAATAAGCCCCCGCCGCGCTTGCGCAACTCGCGGTTGTCAAGCCGCAGGCGGCAGCACATACTGCGGGCGTCTTCCGGGGACATATCGCTGTTTACGAAATTCGCGAAGTAAGGGATGCCGTAGCGCGCCGTCATCTCCATCACCGCGTCAACTACAGGATTATCCCAGTCAAAATCCTTAGTAATGTTGTAGGTCGGTATAGGAAAAGTGAAAATCCTGCCGCGCGCATCGCCTTTCATCATGACATCGGCGAAAGCTAGGTTTATCATGTTCATTTCGGCTTGGTACTCGCCGTAAGTCGAGGACTCTTGCTCGCCACCGATTATAACGGGGACAGAGGCTAAGGTAACGGGGCAGACGAGGTCCATCGTGAGGTTAACAAACGGTGTCTGAAAGCCTACCCGCGTTGGCACGTTTAGGTTGTAAACAAACTCCTGCAGGGCTTGGCGTACTTCTTTATAAGTCAAGTTATCGTGCCGAACGAAAGGCGCTAAATAGGTGTCAAACGAACTGACGGCTTGCGCACCGGCTGCCTCGCCTTGGAGTGTATAGAAGAAATTCACGAGCTGTCCGAGAGCGGTGCGAAAATGGCGCGGCGGCGCACTTTCTACTTTCCCCGGCACGCCTCTAAACCCAAGCAGCAGAAGGTCTTCCAAGCTCCAGCCACAGCAATAAGGTGCGAGCAGACCTAGGTTATGTAGGTGAAAGTCGCCACCCACATGCGCCTCGCGCACCTCAGGCGGATAGAGCTGATACAGCCAAAATCCCTTGGTTACCTCCGCAATAACGTGGTTGTTAAGCCCCTGCAGTGAAAAATCCATGTTTGAGTTCTCATTGACGCGCCAGTCCTCGCGCGAAACATAGTCTAGGACCACTCGCTGTGCATCGACAAACGATTTTCTGTTCTGACGAATCTCTTCGTGCTGTAGGCGATAGCGTATATACCGCCGGGCGGTCTGGCGCTCTCCTACTTCCATTAACACTTCTTCCACGGTATCCTGCACTTCTTCTACGGAAGGGAGGGTTTCGGCAAGCTGGCGCTTGCCTAGAGTGTAGACAACGCGCTCGGAAATGACCTCTGCTAGCTTGCGTAGTTCCGCGCGGGTACGCTCAGGGTAAGTCGCGACAAGGGCACTCAGGATAGCGAGAGTGATTTTTTCTTGCTTAAACTGCGCTAGGGCTTTGTCTCGTTTTCTGATTTCTGTAAACACGTGCTGTTCCTCCTAAGCCGCTATGTACTATTAGTAGGATAATGGTGTAAACAAGTATACTATATATTGTGCTTAGGGGGCAACTAATCGTTGAGCGATGCGCACATGGCACTTGGTGGACGCCGTACGGCGTACGGCTTACAGCGGAAAGCGGATAGCGGAAAGCGGATAGCGGAAAGCCCTTAACGGCAAGCGGTTGGCGGCTAAAACACTACTCTTTCCCACGGCAACAGCCGTGTCAAGACAGCAACAAACGCTTCTATCCCCGCTTTGTCGCGGGGGAGGAAGCGGTTCTTTTTCGGGCTATCGATGTCGAGCACGCCTTTAAGTTCGCCCCAGTAAATTATCGGCACTACGATTTCGGACTGCGAGGCGTCGTCGCAGGCAATGTGGCCCGGGAAAGCGTGCACATCGGGCACGACTATCGTCTCTTGCCTTAAGGCGGCAGCGCCACAGACGCCATGTCCTAACACAATAGCGGAACAGGCGGGCTTACCCTGAAAAGGGCCAAGCACCAATAAACCGTTCTTTAAGAGATAAAACCCGGCCCAATTGATGTCGTCCAGTTGGTGCCTCAGCAGTGCGGCGGCATTGCTTAGCGCGGCCAGCCATTCTGTTTCAAACCCAACCAAATGGACAAGCTCTTGCTCGATAACTGCGTAGAAATCAGGGCGCGTCGCGTCCAGTTTTTCTGTGGGATACACTAAATTTCACTCCTAGCAAATAGTAACACATCCTGCGCCAGCAAGCCTTTTTGGCTATTTGTTAATAATTACTTGTTTTCACAGCAAAAATCATCACTTACACTTCAAGCGTGACAGCAAATTTACGGAGAAGAGACAACACTGCTGAATCTCATGAAGAAAATCGTCGCCACACTCGTTTTAGTCGCATCTGTCGCTGTTATTCCCCTGCCAGCCATGGCTGCCACTAGCAACGGCGCTAGGGGGGCTCGCGTTGTGCGCTTGGCCCTAAGTTACCTAGGCCGCCCGTATGTCTTCGGGGCAACCGGCCCGCGCGCTTCTGATTGCAGTGGTTTTACTCGCTACGTGATGGCTCGGGCAGTAAGCATTCGCTTGCCCCGCACCGCGGCATCGCAGTCGAGAGTAGGTCGCCGCATCTCGCGTGCGACGCTGCAGCAAGGGGACCTAGTATTCTTCCAGAACACCTACAAGCCGGGTGTGTCTCACGTCGGCATCGCGCTTGGCAACGGCCGCATGGTGCACGCTTGGACGAGGGGCGGCGTGCGCATTGACCGCCTCAGTGAGCGCTACTTCGTAGCTAAGTACCATAGCAGCCGCACAATGCTGCGTTAGATTGAAACTTATCTAGACCGAGGAGTCCTTGGCTAGCCCATCAGGCTAACCAAGGACTTTTCACTTTACAGGCGGTCGTGAATCAGTGACCGGAGGCGTGATAGATCCTTCATGTCCTTTTGTCGCAAGCGCTTTTGCTTCTTGTCATAATCGAGCTTATGCTTCCGCTGTGCGCTAGGGCTCATGACATAGACCGACACGCCGTCGATTATCCCGGTCTTCTCAGGCGGAAACGCCCCAAGGGGCCACACATATGTTGCGTCAACGTAGCTGTCGTAAGTGACAATCGCCTCGCCTTCTTCCCACAAGAGCTCCCAGTCAACGCGCAGTTTCCCCCGTTCCGCAGCGAACGAGCTAACTGTGACCTCTACTATGTTGTAGCCCAGCTCCTCAAGTAGCACGCGCACTGACGGGGCGTCAAGCGCCAAGACGTGAAAGTCCACGTCGGCGTGATCGCGCTGGTAATTGTGGTCGAGAGCCTCAAGGGCCCACCCTCCGCCCAGCCAAGCTTTCACGCTATGCCGATCAAGTGCTTCGACCAGCTGCGCTATGGCCCTTAGCTGCCGGAGGCGTCGCTTATCCATACAGAGAGACCTCCTGCTCTGTTTATACGCGCAACTTATAGGTCAAGTCCTTAAGGATCGCGGGCCAGCGGTTGGGCTCAGTTGCCGCCAGTTCAGCCTCCGCGCCAATTAAGGTAGCGACCACTGTGGGGTTAAATTGTCCCCCTGCTTCCGCCTGGATTATGGCCACCGCTTCGCTGACGGAACGTGCCCTGCGATATGGGCGCTCGGATGTCATAGCGTCAAAAGCGTCGGCCACCGCCACGATGCGCGCACCTAAGGGTATAGCAGAGCCCCTGCGGAGCCCCGGGTAACCCGGGTACTGCCCAGTGGTTTGCCCATCCCATCGTTCATGGTGGTAGAGGACAATGTCCCGCACGGCTTCATAGCCCTCCACGGAGCGCAGAATTTCATGCCCCAAACGCGGGTGCTGCTTAACATACTCGTACTCATCAGGCGTCAAATCCCCATTCTTATTCAGGATCGCCTCGGGCACGCCTACTTTGCCGATGTCATGCATTAAGGAGCCGAGGCACAGCTCAAACATCTGCCGCTCCGTAAGCCCTAGCTGCTTGGCAATAAAATACGCTACCCCCGCCACGCGGTGGCTGTGCCCACCAGTGTAAATGTCCTTAACCTCAATCGCCACCCCGAAGGCTCGCGCTGTGTTGATCAACATATCTTGCATGCGCTTATGTTGCCTCGCTAAGGCCGTGTTTGATAGGCGCAAGGCACGCGTCTGCGTCTCCACCCGGCGCTGCAGGTAGGCGTTACTAACTACCAGGCCCACACCCAAAGTGCCTGCCCCAAGAAAAAGGAACAAGGCTTGTCGCAACCTGTCCTCATGGTGTTCAACCCGCGCCACTGCAGGGCCAAACCAGCGGGAGTTTATTTCTTCCATCACTCCGTGACGATGCAGTCGATACAGCGCCTTGTTTAGCACCCGCCTCAGCTGCGGGTCAGCCTGCCCCCAGAGCGCCAGCGCATATTCTCCCTGTGTGCCGGCAAGCGGCGCGATAGTATAGAACGGCAAGTCTTTGGCGCTAATTATGTATCGCGCTACCCACAGCTGCTCAACCCAGGCTTCCACTTCACCCCGTGCCAAAGCGGCGAAAGCTTCTGCCGGCGTAGCCTTTGGCACAATCCTATGGTCCTCGCCGACTAAGCGTTCTGCCGTCGCCGAGCCTGCCTGTGCCGCTATGGGGAGACCGCGCAGCACCTCTAAATCGCTGGTTGGAGATTCTCGCCTAGTGATTACCGCATGCAACGTGTAGAGGTAGGGGTCCGTAAACTGATAGAGCATGCGGCGCTCAGGTGTAATGCGCATACCGGAGACAACGTGCGCGTCACCTTGCATGAGACGTGCGCGTACCTCTAACCATGTATCTTGCTCAACAACTACGGGGATCATCAGCACGCGTTCGAGTTCGCGCATCAAGTCAATTTCGTAGCCTACGGCTTCGCCTTCGCGCACATATGTAAAGGGCGGAAAGTTACGATCCGCTAATACACGGAGCTCCCCGAGCTCCTCGAGAAAGCGAACCTCCGCTTGGGTGAAGGTGTATGCTAGGGTGGGAAACAGAAGTGGCGCACCCCAAACCAGCACGACCACAAGCATAACCACGTAGAAACCAAGATAGCTCTTCACCAGCCGTGACACGGCCCCACCTCCTCCCCTCTCCAATTGTACCTGTTCCCATCCAGCTTGACTACACTTTGTTTGGGCGATCTACGCTAGGTCCGGTACTTGCGGGCCACCGCTTCGGCCACGCGCAACCCATCCACGGCTGCGGACATAATGCCGCCGGCATACCCCGCTCCCTCACCCGCGACATAGAGACCGTAGATGCTACTTTGTCCGTCCTCTCCCCGCACCATTTTTACGGGTGAAGAACTGCGCGTTTCCACACCCGTGAGCACAGCCGCAGGGCTGGCGAACCCCCCGAGCTGCCTGTCGAAGGCGAGCAGACCTGCCTGTAGGGAGGCAATGACAAACCCCGGTAAGCACAGACTAAGGTCACTCGGCTCCACCCCCGGCAGATAGGAAAATTGGCTGCTGTCGAGAGTAGCTGACCTGCGGTTGCTAAGAAAATCCCCGACCAGCTGGGCGGGAGCGCGGTGTGTTTGTCCGCCTAGCTGCCATGCCCGCTCCTCCCAGTAACGCTGAAAGAGGGCCCCGGCTAGGGGATGTGTGCTGCCATAGTCGGCTGGGCATACTTCAACTAAGATGGCGCTGTTGGCGTACCCGCTCGCGCGTGCGTGCTCGCTCATGCCGTTCGTGACCACACCACACTGCTCGGAAGCCGCAGCTACAACTTGTCCGCCCGGGCACATGCAAAAGGTATACACCGAGCGTCCGCTTGACGGATGATGGCTAAGCTTATAGTCGGCTGCGCCTAAATTGGGGTGTCCCGCCGCTCTGCCGTACTGCGCTTCGTCAATCAGGGCCTGTGGGTGCTCGATGCGCGCGCCAATGGCAAAGGGTTTAGGTGCTATGTCAACTCCGCACGCGAGTAGAGCTGCAAAAGTATCGCGCGCGCTGTGTCCCGGCGCCATAATTGCTACGTCCGCCGGCACTACTTCTTGCGCGTTAACGACTACCCCGGACACTGTCCCTCTGTCGATGCAAAAATCGGTCGCCTGCGCCCGGAAACGCACCTCCCCGCCACGCGCCATAATAGTCTGCCGTATGGCTTTCACTACGGAACGAAGTATGTCTGTCCCCACATGCGGCTTATGACTGTAGAGGATGTTCTCCGGCGCGCCTGCCGCGACAAGATCTGCCAAGACTTTGCGACAGCGGGGATCCTTGATGTTCGTCGTGAGTTTGCCGTCCGAGAAAGTCCCAGCCCCTCCTTCGCCAAACTGCACGTTAGAGTTTGGGTCTAAGTCGCCCTGCAGCCAGAAGTGGTGCACCTTTGCGGTACGCCTGTCCACATCGTCGCCGCGTTCTAGCAACAGGGGTCGAAAGCCTAGCTCCGACAGGAGCAACCCCGCAAACAAGCCCGCCGGTCCGGTGCCGATAATCACCGGGCGGTGGTTGAGACTGCGCTCCCCGAGCTTGGGTAGGCGATAAGTTTCTGCAGGTGCCAAGGCTATATCGGGATCGCGAGATTTCTACAACAATTTTAGCTCGTCGGGCACACCCACATCGACTGTGTAGACGAAATGAATATTGTCTTTCCGGCGAGCATCGATAGCCTCCTTATAGATGTGAAGATGTGAAACAGCGCTGTTGGCGATGCCAAGCTTTTTAAGCACCGCCGACCGAACTTCGCCTCGCTCGGCTAAAGTGACTTTGATGTTGCTGACTCGAATCATGCCTTCTCCTCCAGATTGTTTGTTTCATTATAACGCGCCCTTAACACAAGCACTACATGACCTGATTGGTGCCGGGCGCAGGGGAGACACATCATTTTTCTGCTATTTATTTCACATATCTTGATAAATATTTATCAAAGTCCTTGAAATCCTGTGGTCAGGCGTGGCACAATAGTGGAGAGAAGCATCCCCAAGGACATAGGAGGTATAGTGCATGCAGTTTAGTTTAACCGCCGAACAAAAAAATGCTTTTGCAGATGGAAAGGGAGTTTGCCGCTAAGTCCATTGCGCCATCCGTTGCCGAGCGCGATGAGAACGAGCATTTCTCACGTGAATTGTTCGATTCACTTACGGAGCTTGGCGTCGCCGGCATTTGTTTCCCCGAAAGTTACGGCGGAGCAGACGGAGATACCTTGAGCTACATCCTAGTTATAAAGAAACTGTCTCGTGTGGACGATGGCCTAGGCATCACTCTATCCGCCGATGTCTCGCTCGCGGGCTGGCCCGTTTTCCAATATGGCAGTGAGGAGCAGAAGAAAAAAGTTCCTAGTGCCGATTGCTGAAGGCAGTAAAATTGGCGCTTTTGCCTTGACCGAGCCAAATGCGGGAACTGATGCCGCAGCACAGCAGACTACGGCCACCGATGCAGGCGACTGCTATGTGCTAAACGGCAGCAAGATATTTATCACGAACGCCGGGGAAGCGGAAATCTACATTGTGTTTGCCATAACCGACAAGAGCAAAGGCATCAAGGGGATGTCCGCGTTCATTGTGGAGAAGGATACTCCCGGGTTTACTTTTGGCAAGAAGGAGCACAAATTAGGTATCCGCACCTCAATACTATGGAGCTTATCTTTCAGGACTGCCGCGTTCCCAAGGCCAATTTACTGGGGAAAGAGGGCGATGGCTTTAAGATCGCCATGGCCACCCTTGACGGCGGGCGGATTGGTGTAGCGGCACAGGCGCTAGGCATCGCGCAAGCGGCGCTAGATCACGCCATCAAATACTCTAAGGAACGCGTCCAATTCGGCAAGCCTATCTCCCACAACCAGGCCATTGCCTTTATGCTCGCGGACATGGCGACGCAAATCGAGGCGGCGCGCCTCCTCACCTATCGCGCTGCCTACCTTAAGGACATGGGGCTCCCCTACGCCAAAGAGGCGGCCATGGCCAAGATGCATGCCTCTGACGTAGCCATGAGTGTCACAACTGATGCCGTGCAAATCTTTGGAGGCTATGGCTACAGCCGTGAATACCCGGTTGAGCGCCTGATGCGCAACGCCAAAATCACGCAGATCTATGAAGGCACAAACCAAGTGCAGCGCATGGTCATCTCTAGCGCCCTCTTGCGCGACAGCAAGTAAATATGGAAATCTTCGTCTGCGTCAAGCAAGTACCTAACACTACCGAAGTAAAAATCGACCCGGAAACAAACACGCTGATTCGCCAAGGCGTGCCGAGTATCGTTAACCCCTTCGACAAGAATGCCGTAGAGGCGGCGCTAAGGCTAAAGGAACAACATGGCGGCAAGGTAACAGTTATTACTATGGGGCCGCCGCAAGCCGAGGAGGCGTTGCGTGAGTGTTTGGCTATGGGTGCAGATGAGGCCATTTTGGTAAGCGATCGCGCTTTTGCCGGGGCTGATACTTTGGCTACGAGCTATACACTGGCCACGGCCATCGAAAGGATGGGACATTTCGACTTAATTATCTGCGACAAGCAAGCCATCGACGGGGATACCGCGCAGGTAGGGCCGGAAATTGCCGAGCACCTAGGGATCCCACAGGTCACTTATGTCTCCGGCATTTCAGTGAATAAGGACACCGTACGCATTGAGCGCGAACACGAAGCGGGCATCGAGGTACTTGAGACTAGGCTGCCGTTGCTGATTAGCGTCGTTAAGTCCATTAACGAACCGCGCCTGCCGACGGTAAAGGGCACAATGAAGGCCAGCCGCAAGGCGATAGTGCTGTGGACAGTGAACGACCTTGCCGTGGACCATGCCCGGCTTGGTCTCAAGGGCTCCCCTACCCAAGTTGTCCGCATCTTTACCCCCAAGCAGCGCACCCAAGGTAAACTAATCCAGAAAGACACAGCGCGGGCAGCAGTGCTAGAGCTACTTGGCAACCTAGCTGACGCTAAGCTAGTGTAAGGGGCCAAGCGCATGACGATTAAAGTAAATAGCGCAGAATGCATCAGTTGCGGCGTGTGCCTGCCGGCTTGCCCGTTTGGAGCAATTGTTTGGCAGAGTGATAAGGCCTACATTGACGAAAGATGTACACTGTGCGGTGCCTGCCTTGAGGTGTGCCCTGTTAACGCTATCGCGCGTGAGGATGAAGCGCGAGAGGTTAGCATAGACAAGCGCGCTTACAGCGGCGTCTGGGTGTACATGGAGCGAGTCGGGGACAGGCTCCGCAGTGTTGGTCACGAGCTGCTAGGACAAGGAAGGCTGTTAGCTGACTCGCTGCAAGAAGAGCTGTCTGCCGTATTGATCGGTGATGACGTTTCCGGACTGGCGCAAGAGACAATCGCTAGCGGCGCTGATAGAGTCTACTTGGTGGAGGGTGCCGAGTACGCACACTACAGCACCGACGCGTACACTAAAGCTCTGGCTGAATTGATAAACCTATACAAACCATCTGTAGTGCTGCTTGGCGCAACCACCGACGGGCGCGACCTCGCGCCGCGCGTCGCTGGACGTGTGGGCACAGGACTTACCGCTGACTGCACGGGCCTAGGGATTCAGGTAGAGACAGGCTTAGTGGAGTGGACGCGCCCGGCTTTTGGCGGCAACATTATGGCTACCATTCTCTGTCCAGACCATCGTCCGCAGATGGGTTCGGTCCGCCCGAAGGTATTTAAGCGCCCAGTACCGAATTTGGAGCGTACTGGCGAGATTGTTCGTGTCCCCATCCGGGTTGAGGCGAGCGAGATTCGTACCAAACTGTTGGAAGTCATTCAAGTAGGCGCTACGACCTTAAACCTCGAAGAAGCGGAGATTATTGTCTCCGGCGGTCGCGGCATGGGCAAGCCTGAGAACTTTGCCCTGATTGAAGAATTGGCAGAGGTCTTGGGAGGGGCGGTGGGCGCTTCGCGCGCTGCTGTCGACGCAGGATGGAAGCACCCACTGCATCAAGTCGGCCAAACCGGCAAAACTGTCGGGCCCAAGATCTACATTGCCTGCGGCATTTCCGGCGCTATTCAGCACTTAGCTGGCATGTCCTCCTCGGATATAGTTATCGCCATAAACAAAGATGCCGACGCGCCCATCTTGAAGGCCGCCGACTACGGCATCGTTGGCGACGTGATGGAAGTGTTGCCTGTAATGCTCGAAGAACTGCGCAAGCTGCGCTCGTAGGCGCACCACGGAGACGCTGAGTTGGCGCGCCACAGAGACACGAGGAGTGTGCACCACAGAGACACAGAGGAGTGTGCACCACAGAGACACAGAGGAGTGTGCACCACAGAGACACAGAGGTCACAGAGATTAGGTTGAGATTACAGATGCCCAAGAGAATCTGTGTTCTCTGTGCCTCTGTGGTGAAAGTCCATAATCAAGGGAGGTAGAGTTAATGTTTCGAGATGTAAAGTTTGCTGACATCAAGGTAGGCGACACAGCTTCCATGTCTAAGACAATCAGTGAATCCGACGTCTATCTGTTCGCAGGCGTCACAGGCGACTTTAACCCCGTCCATATCAACGAGGAATTCGCCAAAACCACTATGTTTAAAGGGCGAATTGCGCACGGCATGCTCTCAGTTGGGTTTATATCCGCAGTGCTTGGTACCGCCTTGCCCGGGGTCAACACCATCTACCTCGCACAGGAGTTATCGTTTAAGGCTCCCGTCAAAATCGGCGACACCGTGACGGCCACGGTAGAAGTCCTAGAGAAAATCGACGGCAAGAACCGCATCATTCTCAGGACTACAGCCACCACCCAAGACGGAACCCTAGTTATCGACGGCAAAGCCACCGTCATGAAAAAGTAAGCTTCTTCCCCTCATTACTACACCCTCTGCCCCGCTGTAGTTCTACAGCGGGGACTTTTTTGACGTCAATAGAGGAAACATGTGTTCGCTTGGCGAATCTTAAGACCAACTAGGCTCCAGATATTTGACCCGTGTAATTACACGTGTTATGCTCCAAGGGAGGCTAAAGCATGCAGAGCGATTCG